>JAFGQJ010000305.1 GCA_016935715.1 Spirochaetales bacterium | reverse complement strand
GAGGCTCTATGAGAGCTTTGAGCAAGGTCGCCCCGGATTGGTGGGACTACACGACCCTGGATGAGAAGATCCTCGACGATGCGGCGGGCTTGAGCCCGGAGGACCTGCTCCAGTTGTCCAGGCCCGGCTTCAGCGTGAAGATCTACGACACCCTCGAATCCTTCTACACCGCCGAGGCCCTCGAGTACGTCCGCACCTGGCAGCTGTCCACCGACGGCGAGCCCCTGGGGATCTGCGGACCCATCGGGCCCACCGAGCAGCTGCCCCTGGTGGCGCGAATCGTGAACGAGCTGGAAATCGACGTGCGCTCCGGTCATTTCTGGGCCATGGACGAGTGGTACATCGACGGCAAAGAGGCGGGCGTGGAGCATCCGTTGAGCTTCAAGAAGGCGGACCTGGAGATGTGCTTCGACAGGATCGACAACCGGCTGCGCATGCCCGACGATCACCTCCATTTCCTGGAAGCCGACAACATCGAGGCGTACACCCGCAGTTACGATCAGATCCGCTGCCGAATCGTGCAGGGCGGGCAGGGAGAGGTGAAACACTGGGCCTTCAATGATCCCCTGCGCCGGGAGGGCAAATACAAGGATAATCCCCCCTCGCCGGAGGAATACCGCCGGCTCAGCGCGCGGGTCGTGAATCTGCACCCGATGACCATCATCCAGAACGCCCGCACCTCGGGAGGGGGGGTGGTGACCGGGGTGCCGCTGCAGGCCATCACGGTCGGGCCGGTGGAGACCTGGAAGTCGGAAAAGGTGTCGATCTGGCACGCGGGGACCCACGACAACCCCTTCGGGCAGAGGCTGACCGCCTTCATGATCTCCAAGAAAATCCCGGACAGCGCCGTGCCAATGTCGCTGCTGGCCGATCACCCCGACGTTCAGTTCAACTACTACCGCGGCGGCATCGGCACCTGCGAAGCAGAGATGCACTAGAGGGAGCACGCATCATGCCAGGACAAAAAAACGTGACCGTATTCGCCATGGCCTGCCATCCAGACGACATCGAGTTCATGATGGGGGGCACCCTCTTTCTGCTCAAAGCGGCCGGATGTTCCCTGCACTACATGAATCTTGCCAACGGCTGCTGCGGTTCGACCGAGCTCAGCCGGGAAGAAACCGCGCGTGTCCGCCGGCTGGAAGGGCGGAACGCCGCACAGATGATCGGCGCGGTATTCCATGAGAGCCTGGCGGACGACCTGGAGGTATTCTACGGTCCTGAGCTCATCGCCAAGGTCACCTCCGTGGTGCGGCAGATTCGGCCGGACATCATGCTGCTGCCCTCTCCGGAAGACTACATGGAAGATCACATGAATACCTGCCGCATCGGGGTGACGGCCGCCTTCTCCCGATGCGTGCCGAGCTACCCCGGAGATCCGCCTGCGGAGGCGACCTATCAGGACGTGATCCTGTATCATGCCCTGCCCTACGGGCTGAGGGACGCTCTGCGCAGACCGGTCCTGCCGGATTTCACAATTGACATCACGTCGGTGATCGACGACAAGGAGCGCATGCTGGCCTGTCATGACAGCCAGAAGGCATGGCTCGATCAGACCCAGGGGCTGAACAGCTATCTGCAGACCATGCGGGACATGTCCGCTGAGGTGGCGGCCTCTGCCGGCATGCAGGGATACGCCGAAGGCTGGCGGCGGCATTCGCATCTGGGGTTTTCAGCTGTGGAGACCGATCCGCTTTCCGAACTTCTCGAGAGATACTGTACTGCCCGGGTAGGGTAACACGAACATAGCTTCCGCGGTCTCGCGGTCTATCGATGCAGCAGCCAGAAACCCCCGTCACTGATGAGATTCTCCCCGGTCACGCTCTGGAATGCCGGTGAAGCGGCTGCGACGACGAGCAGAGCTATTTCCTCCGGCGTGACGATTCTCTGCAGGGGTGAGATTTCGGCTCGTTCCTCTCTCAGCGCTGCGTCCACCTCCTCGATATCGATCAGGCCGGGAGTCAGGCTCAATACCCGTACGCGGGGGGCATATGCATAGGCGAGGAACCGGGTCATCTCGATGACACAGGCTTTGGCTAATCCATAAACGGAATGGCTGTACTTCATGCTGCTGGTGGCTGACACATTCACGATCAGGCCGCCCTCGTTTTTCTCCATGTAGTTGGCAGCCTCCCGGGCTAGAAAAAAATAGCCCTTGAAGTGGGTGTCCATCATCAGATCGAACTCTGAAGTTTTGAGTGACCGGAAATCGGCATAGACTGGGGGCGGGCCTCCGAGATTTACCAGGATATCGAGGCCTCCGAGCTCTCCGGCGGTCTTTGCAATCAGACTCTGGAATGTTTCCGGGTCGCTCAACTCCAGGTGCAATACGGTTGTTTTCCCTCCATGAGTTCGACATCCGGCTGCGACTTCTTCTGCTCCCTTTCTGTTGTTCCGATAGGTAACGGCAACGTCCGCGCCGAACGAGGCGAGAGTAGAGCAGACGGACGGGCCGCTCTCCGAAGATCCACCCACGACGAGAGCGACCTTTTGTTTCAGCGATTCTTTGTCAAACATTCGCGACCTCCTGTTAACCAGGTTCCGATATTTGGTCCGGCTGCATCCGGCGAACGGGCAGTGAAGGCGAAGCGGGCCGGACTAACCGAAGTGGACCAGGACGGCCTTTACCGGTCCCTCGCTCACTCCGGTGATCGCGTGTTCCGTGCCTGCGGGGATTACGAGCAGAAAATCTTCCCGAAAATTTTTCTCTTCATTTCCGATCTTGGCGCTGCCCCTGCCGGACAAGATGTAGATTACCTCGTTGTCCTCGTGAACCCCGGAGAAATGTGGTTTGTCGTAGACGATGTATCCCATTGTGAAGCCGCCTGCAGCCCCTACCTCGGCTCCATCGAACAACGATTTGATACCCCCCCAATCCTTCTTGTCCGTAGGTATTCTGCTGCTGTCGAGAAAATAATTGTTCATTCCTGCACCTTTCTCCAACCTACCTACGCTACAGCCACGTTACTGTATCATACAATGCTTCCCGTGATTTCGGCCGATTGCGCGGGAGGATTCTTCTCTCCCTTTTTTTCTCCGTAGTACGCCTGTACCCTGTCTTCCATGCGCTGTATATGGTCGTACATCTTCTCCGCGGCCCCCTCGGCGTTTCTTTCCCGTATCATCCTGTAGATTTCCTGATGGTCGTGGAATGACGATTTCAACGGATTCGAATCGTGAGCGTACGCGAACATCTCCCTCTGCTGGGCTTGGATTAAAAATTGAATTTTTTCGAGCATCATCAGCAGTACATCGTTTTTAGCAATACCGCCGATGGTTTTGTGAAATTTGAGATCGAAACGGGCGAACCCCAGGTTATCCCCTTCCATTACCGTTCGGCCCATGGCTTCGAGTACAGAATCCAGACTGGCGATCTCATCGTCGGTAACGCGCAGGGCGGCCAGTTCCGCCAGAGCCGTCTCAATGATCTTCCGTGCTTCAAACAGGTGGATGATCGTCTTTTCGCCCAGAAGACTGCGGAATTCGAACTGCTTTTCAATCAGATCCCTGTTGTAGTCTCGTACGTAGGTACCTTTACCCTGGTGGATCTCTATCAATCCCTTTGTGTCGAGCTTTTTCAACGCTTCCCGCAATGTTACGCGGCTGACCCCCCAGCGCTCGCAAAGTACTTCATGGGGCGGCAGCCTGTCCCCGGTGTTCAGTTTTCTATCAAGTATGTCCTGGTGGATCTTGTCGGCGATAATCTCACTGAGATTGACTCTGGGTATCTTCTCCATAACTCTACTTCAGTACACGCTCCACGTTGAGGTTTACGCCGTCCCAGCCAAAAACGGCAAAGGGTCCATGCGTACCCGGGAATATATCAAATTCCCGTTCGATCCCAAAGTAGCGGGCCGGGTTCCTGGAGGCCATGAGTATCGATTCTTCGATCGAGAAACCGGAATGGGCGGCGATAAAGGAACAATCCTCTTCCAAGGTCTTCACCGCTCCGCTCAGCAGATTGGTGCCCTCTCCTTTCACCCAGAGTCCCCCTTCTCGAAGCACGACGGAAAGCTCGTTCTTTCTGTACTCGCCGTCGGGAAGCCCCGAAAGATGGGCCAGATCGGATATGAGAATCGACCGATCGACTCCCTTTGCTCGGATCACGGCTTTGAGCGTGTAGTGTGGAATATGATAGCCGTCGGCGATGAAGCTGGCCCACAGCTCATCCAGAGCCAGCTGGGACCAGATGACATTGTGCTGGCGGTGGATCATCTTCGCACACCCGTTTACCAGATGGGAGCTCAGGTCCGCGCCGGCGGCGGCCGCCTGCGCCACCTGGTCGTGGGAGGCGTTGTGATGGACAAGGGCCACCCGTACGCCTTCGTTTTTCAATTTCCGAATAAAGCTGATTGCACCCTCGCGCTCGGGAGCGAGGGAAAAAAGCCCGATATGACCTCCGCTTGCCTTCTGCCAGAGATCGAACTCGGCGGGATCGGGATCCCGGATGAAACGCGGCATGTGCACTCCCCGGTAGCCGTCCGCCGCGCAGATGTAGTGACCTTCCATGTGAATGCAATGTATATGTGAAGCCGCTCCGTCTTCGATGACCTGTCGCAGAATCTCCAGACTTCTCACCACGATCTCCGGCTTCTGCGTCGTTATAGTGGGGCACCACCGCAGCACTCCCCGTCTTGCCAGCTCGCTGTCGATTTCGATTACTTTTTCCGATGTCAAGTCTTCCGCTGAGAGATTGTGACCGAGCATGCCGTTTACCTGGATGTCGAACAGTCCGCGGGTCAGCCAGAGATCCTTCCCGCCTTTCTCCGGCTCCCCAATGGGTTGCAGTTCTGCAAGGGTGCCCTTGCTGAAAGTGACGCCGTAGCGCCCCGTTCTGCCCGGTATTCGGCAGATGTACTGAAATTGCATCGCTTCCTCCTATCCCTTGACGGCTCCTCTTACCAGACCGGCTACCAGATAGCGTGAGAAGAAGATGGTGAAGGCGATCGCAGGGAGAATGGCCACGATCGCTGCTGAAGCGAGCTGATTCCAAAATATGTGGAAGTCCCCGAAGAAATCGGTCAGTCCGGGAGAAAGAGTTTTTGCTGCCTTCGTATTTACCAGAACCACGCCGTACAACAGCTCGTTCCAGGCCAGCATGAAGGTGATGATTCCGACGGCGGTCAAAGCGGGCAGAAGTGAAGGCATCACGACCCTGAATAACGCCGCTATCCTGGTACAGCCGTCGATTTCCGCCGCATCGATGAGCTCATCCGGAAATTGCTGGAAAAAACCGATGATTATCCAGATATTCAGGGGGAGAGTTAAGTATATGTATCCGGCGATCAGGATGATGTGCGTATTTATTATGCCTAGTTTCCTGCCCATGATATAGAATGGAACCAGCAGGGATGCGGGAGGAACCGTGCGGGTCAGGAGGATCACGATCAGCCAGATCCCCTTGCCGCGAAATTGGAATTTAGCGAACCCGTAGCCCGCCAAGGTCGCCAAAGTAGTCGATAGAAGTACTGTGGATACCGCTACGATAGTAGAGTTCCGTAAATAGAAGGCAAACGGGCGCTCGGTGAAGATGTATTTCAAGCTCTCAAAGGTAGGCTTCGTGGGATACAAACTCGGGGGATACCAATATACCTCATTGGAATTTTTCAATCCTGTTATAAAGATCCAGTACAGGGGTCCGATTGACCAGAGAGTGATGAATGCCAGGATAAGAAAAAGGACTAGTTTGGTTGGGATCGAAGCGTAATTCAGAGTTCCCTTTGATGATATGAGCTTCATTGACGCACGCCTCCGGTCAGCTTTTCACTGGGCAATTGATCCGGATCTCATGAGTGGATCCCGGATCAGTAATGTTTGATTCGCTGGTAGTATTTCGGATCGAACAATGCCTTACTACGTTCCAGACCCCCTTTGAGATTTCCGCTCTTTCTAACCTCGGGCGTCATCCCCCGCTGGACCTGCATTTCGATCACCCGAAGCACAATACAATTGGCTATAAAAACCATAGGGTAGGTGGATCCCGGTCCGACGGGAACATCCACGCCTTCGATTTCCAGCAGTGCGTCCCCCGGCGGGACATACGCGTCGATAACGATATCGGCCAGGTCACAGAGATTCTTATTTGAAGGATGTCGCGCCGGGATGTCCTTTTCCACCCACTCCGAAAACGAACTCGAAGTAATCGCGATGGAAGTGATGCCTCTCCGTTTGCACTCGAGTGCACAGTCAATCGTGAGAGAATTGATGCCGTTTACGTTCGCGATGATCAAAATATCCCCTTTGCCCACCTTGTAGTAGTCCAGTGCAAGGGCCGCGTAACCTGCAAGACGCTCTGTTTTAGGGTGCCCTTCGAAATCCCCCAGCCCCGGAGGGAAAAGAGGGGAAATTTGGCTGATGCCTCCCGCTCGTTTGAACATTTCCATGGCCACCATCATGGAATGAGCTCCGGTACCGATAACGTGGATCAACCGGTCTTCTTTTATTCTTTTTACGATCTCGGCCGCTGCACGATCAATATTTTCCGTTTGTTCTTTGACGATTTTGTCGAGCAGTTGCGTGATATTCGTGAAGTATCTTTCCAGCGTGCCCATTCGATGACTCCTTGGTCAATCGTTTACCCTATTGACAAATTGTTTAGTTCATTATATCGTATAATGAATTTTAATCAAGACTAAATTATGATTGTCAGTCGAAGCAAACGCAATAGGATCGGGGGCTACATGCTGTTGTCCCCGAGTTTGCTGGTTCTCGCTGTGGTAGTCGTTTTTCCTCTCATCTACGTTATCTTTTTGAGCTTCAACGGATTCTACTACGGGCAGCGAACCGGGTTCGTTGGACTCAAGAATTACATCAGCATCCTGACGGATCCGAATTTTTACAGCTCCCTCAGGGCAACTGCTATCTTTACAGCTGGAAGCGTGGTGGGACAGTTTGTGCTCGCCTTGACTTTCGCGCTGACCATACACCATGCCGGCAGGGGCGAATCAGTGATCCGGCTTGTGGCCATCCTGCCGTACATGGTTTCCATGGTAGCAGGCGGGGTTACCTTCCGGTGGATACTGAACACGGAATTCGGGTTGGTAAACTACCTGCTGCTTTCTTTTCGATTTATCCGCCAGCCGATCAACTTCCTGGGCATTCCCGGTTTCGCTATGGCTTCGATCATCGGAGCCCATCTCTGGTCTTCTACACCCTTCGCCACCCTCATTCTCCTGGCAGGTTTGAAGTCCATTTCCAGCGAAATATACGAGTCAGCCGCTTTGGATGGAGCTGGATTCTTCATACGCTTTTCCCGCATTACCCTGCCGCTCTTAAGAGCCCAGGTCTTCGTGGTTCTATTGATCCAGACGATGTTTTCTTTCAGGCATTTCCCCCTTCCCTATGCCATGACCGGGGGAGGACCGGGAGTGAGTACGAAGGTTCTTGCCATGCTCCTGCAGGATAAGATGACCTTTTTGGTCTTTGGATACAACTCGGCCCTGTCCGTGATCATGATGATTATCACCCTTGTTATTGCAGTGGTGTTTTTCAGGTTCATGACCCTCGGGGAGCAATCCTAGCTCGCTGGGTGCGTGTCGGCCTGTGGTCAAGAATGGTCTGTCAGGCCATAGAAAAATATGTAAGGAGGTTTTAGGACAATGAGAAAACCCGCAATTATCCTGGTCTCGGTCTTCCTGCTCTTGGCGGGAGGCTACCTCTTCTCCGGCGGGCAGCAGCCTGTTGCGGAAGAGAAGCCTGAGAAGATGGTCTTGATGAACGCCGGTTCTCTTTCGGGAGATCCCGGCATCGACTACATGCGACAGGAGTGGGGCAGGCAAAACGGTATCACCATCGAGGTGATCGAGCAGGCGGAGACGCACCTGTTCGACAAAGAGCTGGCTGCCCTCTCCACCGGTGATCCCAGCATCGACATCATGGCCGCTAATGAGCGGTGGGTGCAGGACTGGGCGGCGGCCGATTGGTTGGAACCCCTGGACGACGTCATGAAAGACATCGTCCCGCGCTACACGAAAGGTGCCGATGTACAGCTCAAGTATCAGGGAACCTACTACGCCGCCCACGGCGGCAACATGGTGATGGTGATGTACTACCGAACGGATCTACTGAGGGAGTTCGGTCGGAGCGAACCGCCGAAAACCTGGGATGAGCTGATCGCCTTCGGGAAATGGGCCACCAAGGATCTCAACGGTGATGGAACCATCGATCAATGGGGTGTGGTTCACGCGGGTCAGCCGGTCACGCACTTCGGGGATGTGGTATTCACCTTGATACACCAGCTGGGCGGCAAGGTTTACGATGACAACAAGATCACCGTGAACTCTCCTGAGGGAAGAGAAGCTCTGCAGGCGATCGTGGATTTACGGAACAAGCACAAGATCTCGCCTCCGGGTGTAAACACCTACGGATCGAACGAATGCCTTCAGGCTTTACAGTCCGGAAGCGCCGCCATGGTGTTTTCCTGGACCTGGATGGGGAAACTGCTGAACACGGCAGATTCCAAGATTGCTCACAACTGGAGTTGGGCATTGCTGCCCGTGCTTCCCGGCGGTAAACCCTCATCCATGATGATCACCACGCCCCTGGTGCTGAACAAGGCTTCCCGTTACAAGTCCTACGCAAAGGATTTCATCCACTACTACACCAGCTATGAAGGACAGGTCACGGAGGTCGTCAGGGAATTCGGAAACGTGGCACTGATGCCCGATGTTTACGACGACCCGCGGGTGAAGAATCCGCCTGCAGAGGAGCTGGAGAAAGTGAGTGTCACGCTGGAACAGTGGACCGAATTGCAGGCTCGGATTCTAGAGGCAGTGAAGGTTGTAGAGCTGGAAAGAGCCAGAAAGCAGGGCGAACTGGACAGGGCACTCTGGCCGGAGATGAATGCGGCCCTGAGCGGAATCAAGACGGTGGAGAAGGCGCTGGCGGACGCTGAAATCCAGATGAAGCGAATCAACGAAGGCATCTAACCGCCCTGTCTTGCGAAGCGGGGCTGCCACTGCGTGAATATCGTGGGGCAGCCCTTATCTTTTATTGTTGTTGCAGCCTGCCAAGGAGGATTTCTTATGGATATTGTTGACGCCTACTACAGCCGTATCAAGGAAATGTTGGATTCGATCGTGGAAAAAGAGAAGGCAAGTATCGAAAAGGCCGCCCAATGGGTGGCCCGGACTGTAGTCGAGGACAAGCTCTTCTACGTGTTCGGCACTGGCGCTCATTCCATCATGCCGTCTATGGAACTGTTCTTACGCGCCGGGGGTTTGTGCAATGTCCAGGGCATTTTCCCGCCGGGGGTGACCGATTTCAACGGCAGCCCGAAAACCGAGCGTGTCATCGGTTTCGCTCCACGGATCTTCGACTACTACGGCCTGCAGAAAGGCGATTTGCTGATGATCTGCAACGTGAATGGCATCAATCCCATGACCATCGACGCTGCTGAAACGGCGAAGGCCTCGGGAATCCGTACAATCGGCGTCACGTCCATTGAGTTTGCCGAACAGGCAGAGCCGAATATCCCAAACAGGCACCCGAGCAATAATAACCTTCACGACCTTGTCGATCTGGTTGTCGATGCCCATGTTCCTGTGGGAGACGCTCTCCTGGATGTCCGGGGCGTTCCTGTTAAAGTCGGTGCCGGTTCTTCCTACCCCATGATCTTCATCGTTAACGCAATCGTCGTGAAGGCTATCCAGATTTGTGCAGAGAAAGGCATCGAACCGCCGGTAATGCTATCAGGAAATATCAAGGCCGGGGAAGGATACAACAAGAAGTATCGGGACAAGTACAGGGGACGCATCCGGCATTTTGAATAGGCACCACGAAGGAGTATATTCCCGAGGCCATAACTTCGCTCTGCCGTGCCCCGTGTTTCAAACGACGCTTTCTCGCGCAATTCAGGATTCTGTATTGCGGTACGGGAAATAACAATTACGGTAACCATCGCCGCTCCCTGCCGGTCCGGCTTTCGCTCATGGCTGGACAGGAAAGAGGAAAAGATCCACTATGGGGGTCATCCCCGGGGAAAAGCGGGCTGATACTCAGCCCGTTCTCAGGAAGCAACAGGATGCAACCATGCCCAATGCTCTGGAAGGTATCACGGTAATCGATCTGTCCCACGTTCTGGCCGGACCGTTCTGCACGATGATTCTGGCCGATCTGGGAGCGGAGGTAATCAAGATCGAACCGCCCGCTGGAGACGATGCCCGACGTTTCGGGCCCTTCCTCTCCGATGATCAGCACCCGCAGAACCGCGAAAGCGCCTATTTCATCAGCGTGAACCGGAACAAGAAGAGCGTGTGCCTGGATCTCAAGAGTGAGTCCGGCAGGCGGGTTCTGGAGGATCTGCTCGTTCGAGCCGACGTGGTGGTGGAAAACTACCGGCCGACCACAATGAGCAAGCTCGGTTTTTCCTGGCAGCGAATCCAACAGCTCAACGAGCGCATCGTGTACTGCTCGATCTCCGGTTTCGGGCATGACGCCCTGCCCGAGTTCGCGGAAAAACCGGCCTATGACATGGTGGCCCAGGCCTACAGCGGGCTGATGAGCATCACCGGTCCGATCGGCGGACCGCCGGTGAGGGTCGGTACCTCGGTCGGTGACATCGTGGCGGGCCATCAGGCTGCAATAGGGATACTGGCCGCTCTGAACTACCGGCACAGATCGAAGAAAGGTCAGTACATCGACATATCGATGGTCGACGGGCTGGTGTATATCCTGGAGAATGCCGTGGTGCGCTACAGCGTGGACGGTGAAATCCCCCAGCCCCTGGGAACGGCTCATCCCTCCATCACGCCCTTTCAGTGCTTCGCCACGAAGGACGGAGGGTGGATCGTCGTTCCCGTCGGCAACGATCTGCTGTGGAGGAAATTCTGCGAAGCGATCGGGCGCACGGATTTGACCGACCACCAGGCGTACAAGAGCAACGAGCTGCGCAATGAAAACCGGTCCGTTCTCATCCCCATCCTGGAAGCGGAGATGAGGAAGAAAACCAGGGTGCAATGGCTCCAGCTGCTCGAGCAGGCGGGCCTGCCCAACTCCCCGCTCAACACGATCGCGGAGGTCGTGCAGGATGCCAATATCCGCTATCGACAGATGATCGTGGATCTTCATCAGCCCAACCTGGGCACCATCGCAGTGGCGGGTTCCCCCTTCCGGATGTCGGAAACGCCGGCGGCGATCCGATCGGCGGCGCCCCGCATCGGAGAGCACAGCCGGCAGGTATTGAGGGATTTTCTCGGGTATCCGGACCGGGAGATCGAGAGACTGCTGAATGAAAAAGCCCTGCGCTGCGACTGACATCGATTGCCGTATTGACTTGGTTCACTTTTTGATTTGATTTTAAACCATGATTCGGCTCAATATTCACGAAGCGAAGACCCATCTGTCGAAGTATCTTTCCAGGGTCGAGCAGGGGGAGAAGATCCTGCTGTGCAAACGGAACATTCCGATCGCTGAGATCGTTCCGATCCATCGCACACGCCGCAGTCCCCGGCCGATAGGTCTGGCCAAAGGAGAGTTCACTCTGTCCCGGGATTTCTTCGCGCCCCTTCCGCAGGAAATCCAGGATGTCTTTGAGGGCAGGGGCGGATGAGGCTCCTGCTGGATACCTGCACTTTTCTCTGGTTGATCCTCGATGCCGAGGAGCTGACCGATCAGGTAAAACGACTGTATAGCGATCCGGACAACGATGTGTTTTTGAGCGCCGTGTCAGGATGGGAAATCGCCGTGAAGCACGCCATCGGCAGACTGGACCTGCCCGAAGAACCCAGGCTGTATATTCCGCAGCAGCGCGAGCGGCATGGGATACTCTCTCTGCCTCTCGATGAAGCAGCATCGCTGCAGGTTTCCACCCTTCCCGCCGTACACAACGAACCTTTCGACCGGATGTTGGTTTCCCAGGCGTTGATACACGGCTTGACCATACTGAGTCCGGATGATCTGATCAAGAAGTAATCTGTACAAATCATCTGGTAAGAAGCACCGGGAGGCTGCCGTTGCCTGTACGCTTTGAGCCTCCGGCTCCGGATCCGCGTGCTTACAGCAGCTCCGCGGCCAGCTCCGCCAGGGGACTGCGCTCGGATTTTTCCAGCGTGACGTGCCCGAAGGGTTTCTGACCCTTGAAGGCCTCCACCAGGTAGGTGAGACCGTTGGAGTTGGAATCCAGGTACGGCGTGTCGATCTGGTAGGGATCTCCCGTGAGAACGACCTTGGTCCCGGTGCCCGCCCGGCTGACGATCGTCTTGACCTCGTGGGGGGAAAGGTTCTGCGCTTCATCGATGATGATGAATTGATTGGGCAGGGACCGCCCCCGGATGTAGGTCAGGGCTTCGATCTCGATCAGGCGGCGGCTGATCAGCTGGTCCACGGTCAGGTCCCGCAGCTTCCGGTCCACGCTGAGAATGTACTCGAGGTTGTCGTACACCGGCTGCATCCAGTTGGCGAGCTTGTCGATCTTGTCCCCCGGCAGATAGCCGATATCCTTGCCCATCGGGATGATCGGCCGCGCCAGAAGCACCCGGGAGAAACGGTCCTCGGTCAGGGCCCGGTTCAGCCCCGCAGCCAGGGCCAGAAGGGTCTTGCCCGTTCCCGCCTTTCCCACCAGGGTCACCAGGGAGATCGAATCGTCGAGCAGCAGATTCAGAGCCATCTCCTGATTGCGGTTCAGGGGACGGATGCCGCACACGCCGTCCAAGGGCGGGACGAATTGGAGACCGGACTCTCCCTGATTGTACCGGCTCAGGGCGATCTCGCCGCTCTTTGCCTCCCGGAGCAGGACGAATTCATTCGGAACCAGGCGGGCATTCCAGGGGATGGCGCCGGAGCTCTTGAGCTCCTGCAGGCTGTCCTGGCCCACGTCCATCTCGGTGTAGCCCCTGTAGAGGGTATCGATGTTCACCTTCTGCTTTTCGTAGTCCACCGCCTTGATGCCCAGGGCCGTGGCCTTGAGCCGGGCGCTGATGTCCTTGGAAACGAAGAAAACCTGTTTGCCCTCTTTCTGCAGCGTGTAGGCGGCCAGGAGAATCTTGTTGTCGTTTTTATCCGTCTCCAGGTCTACCGGGATGCTCTCCAGGTTGCGGGTGTTGCTGAGCCAGACCCTCAGGATGGAACCGTTTTCCATCCTGACTCCCTCCTTCAGATCCCCGTGGCGGCTGAGCTCGTCCAGCAGACGGATGCTCTCCCGGGCATTCCTGCCCCGCTCCTCCCTGCTCTTCTTGAGGTTGTCCAGCTCCTCCAGCACCCAGAGAGGAACCACGATCTCATTGTCGCGGAAAGAGAGGACGGCATCGGGTCGATGGATGAAGACATTGGTGTCGATCACGAAGGTTTTCATCGGTGCAGCCAATCGTATATCTCCTCGAGAGTTTGTTTATACTATACTCGATTTACTGTATAATTTCACCGCTTATCGAGGAGATTTCATGCGTATCGGTTTCTACCAGTTCGCCCCCCGCTTCGGCCAGCCCGAACACAATCTCGAGACCCTGCTCGACGGAGTTTCCGGCGCTCAGGCGGACCTGATCGTGGCCCCGGAGCTGGCCCTGAGCGGCTATCTGTTCACCCGCAGGGAAGAGGTGGAGCAGATGGCCGAGGAGATACCGGGCCCGTCTACCGACAGACTGACCCTAGCGGCCGCCGGGTCGAACTGCCACCTGGCCGTCGGGATGGCGGAGCGCAGCGGAAGCTCGCTGTTCAACAGCGCGGTATTGGTCGGTCCGAAAGGCGTGGTCGGAGTGTACCGCAAGGTGCATCTGTTCCACGAGGAAAAGCTGTACTTCTCCCCGGGAGACCGCGGTTTTCCGCTGTTCGAGATCGACGGCGTCAAGGTGGGGCTGCTCGTCTGTTTCGACCACTTCTTTCCCGAAGCGGCCCGTACCCTGGCGCTGCAGGGCGCCCAGATCATCTGCCATCCTTCGAACCTAGTGCTTCCCGAATACGGACAGCTCACCACCCGTGTGCGCTCCATCGAAAATCGGGTGTTCTGGATCCTGGCCAACCGTTACGGCACGGAGCGGCGGGGCGGAAAATCCCTGACCTACTCCGGGTGCAGCCAGATCACCGCGGAGAACGGGGAAGTGCTGGCCCGGGCCGCAGAGACGGGCGACAGCCTGACCGTGATCAAGGTGGACCCCGAGCGGGCCAGGAACAAGAAGGTGACGGATCGCAACGACCTGTTTGCAGACCGGCGCGTGCAGCTCTACCGGTGGGAGTGACGTCGCACCGGGCCGCTCAGCCGTCGGCGCGCATCCTCCTGTATCGGCGCCAGGTCAGGTAGCTCAGGACGGCGGCCGGGAGGATGATCCTCCGGGTTCGAGATCGAGGTGATCGAGATAGCACTTCAAGGCCAGGAGCGCCGCACCCCAGGCCTCGTGATTCTCCCGGTAATCAGCAAACACGGTCCGGTAGTCCTGCAGCATTTCCGGGAGCACACGCTGCTCGATGACCTGCTGGACCGGGTCGCGGAAGTACTCTCTGAACATGGAACCTAGGCCGCTGATGATCAGGCTTCGAGGGTTGAACAGCTTGATCAGGGTGGCGCAGGCATCGCCCAGGAAGGCTCCTATTTCAGCGAGTGTGGCCTGGGCGACCCGGTCCCCCTCCCGGGCGGCGGCCTGTATTTCCTCCAGGCCGGGACCGGAGGCGTCCCTGAGCATGGTTTTCTGCAGGCTCGAGCGCACCCCCTCCTTCAAGCGGTCGCGGAACAGCCGCAGGATCCCCCCGGTGGAGACGATGGTCTCCAGGCAGCCCACGCTGTTGCAGCTGCATCTGTAGGTGTTGTCCGCGTGCTCCACGTGGCCGATCTCCCCGGCCAGGCCGTGGTAGCCGCGGTAGATCCTGCCGTTGATGACGATCCCGGTGCCCAATCCCAGGCCGATATACAGCAGGATGAAGTTTCGCCCCCCCCTGCCTCCGGGTCTGTACATCTCCAGCACGGCCAGGGTCCGTGAGACGTCTTCCGCAAACACGGGAATCCCCAGGCGCTGCTCGAACAGGCGGACGATGTCGATGTGGGCGATGCCGGTCAGCTGGAGCCCGAGAAGCCAGATCCCCCGCCTGCTGTCCACCATGCCGGGAAGGGCGAGCCCGAGGCAGATGACCGGAAGCCCCTCCGGTCGATCCGCAGTCAGCTTCTCCACCACGGGCACCACCTGTCCCACGATGGCATCCGCATGCTCATCCGGATCGGCCGGCAGGGTCAGGGGATGCCGCTGCTCGATCCGCACGCTCTTGGCACAATCGATCCCGACCACGGTGAAGGAATCCGGGGCAATGCTGATGCCCAGAGATACCCCGCGATCGGGCCTGAGCCGGTAGATGTTGGCGGGACGTCCCCCGGTCGTCCTCCGTTTGCCCGCCCTCTCGATGTACCTTTTTTTCTCCAGCCCTTTCAAGACCGCGGAGATCTTGACCAGGCTCAGGCGGGTCCGTCGCGCGACGGAAGAGCGGGTCGGATGGGGTTGGGAGAAAATTGCCCGGATCACCCGGACCTCGTTCCTGCTCAGTCGTGTCATTCTGCCTTCGATTTTCAGTAGGGTATTGGCATCAATGCGGCACTAATCATGACATTTTATCAACGTGTTCGGCTGACTTAGACAAATAATATACGAAAGTCCGTGCTATTACAAGTTATTCACCCTTTATTAAGGGAGATATGCTCCTAATAACTTGACCGCACGGGGACAGTAGGCTACAATTCCCCTTGAAACAAGCTAAAACCATCTGATTTCGGAGGAAAGAGATGCCAGGTCCCGGATACTACTGGATCGGAAAAGAGGAAGAGCAGGAGCTGCTCGAGCTCATACGCGCCCGCTACCTGTTCCGCTACGGGGATGAGAAGGACCCCAGCTTCAAGCACAGGGTGAAGACCCTGGAGGAGGAGGTGAGCCGCGCATTCGGGGCCAGGCACGCCCTGGCCGTCTCCTCGGGAACCGCGGCCCTGATCGTGGCCATGGCGGCCGCCGGCATCGGGCCGGGGGACGAGGTCATCGTTCCCGGCTACACCTTCATCGCCTCGATGTCCTCGGTGATCACCTGCAACGCCGTTCCGGTCCTGGCCGAAGTCGACGAGAGCCTGACCCTCGATCCGAAAGACGTGGAGCAGCGGATCACCCCTTACACCAAGGCGATCCTGCCGGTGCACATGATCGGCAACTCGGCCGACCTGGGTGCCCTCAAAGCGATCGCAGACAGGCACAAGCTGATGCTGATCGAGGACACGGCCCAGGCCTTCGGAGGATCCTACAGGGGCAGGCGGCTCGGTACGATCGGGCTGCTCGGTACCTACTCGTTCAACATCTTCAAGACCATCAATGCCGGGGACGGCGGCATGGTGGTGACGGATGACGAGAATCTGTACAGGCAGGCCTTCGCCTTTCACGACCAGGGGCACTTTCCCCTCCGGACGGGCGTGGAGGTGGGAAACCGGGCGGTGATCGGCCAGAACTTCCGCATGACCGAGCTCAACGCGGCGGTTCTCCTCGCCCAATTCCGTAAGCTGGAAAGGATCATCCAGCGCCTTCGTACCCTCAAGGCGCGCTTCAAGCAGCAGATCCAGGATGTCGAAGGCCTGAAGTTTCGCCGTCTCAATGATCCGGACGGGGAGTGCGGCACGATCCTGACGGTGTTCCTGCCTGACAGGAAGAGTGCCGCTGCCGTGGCGGAAAAGCTCAACACCACAACGGTCTCCCATTCCGGCTGGCACGTGTACAACAACATGGAAAACAT
>JAFGQJ010000304.1 GCA_016935715.1 Spirochaetales bacterium | reverse complement strand
TGATCACCGCAGAATAAGCTGACCAGCCCCGTCAACCAGCCGGTTGTCCCGAGTCAGACCGGAGCTAAACCGCCGGCCGCCGGACCCGGTTCAGCAGGTCGATTCCGTTCTCGAAGAAGATCGCCGTGAGCCTCTGCTGGGGCAGTCTCACCCTTTCGGCGGCCCTGCGGATGGCCAGTAAGATTTCGTACACCATGAAGGTGGCTCGGAAATTATCCGACTGCACGCGGAAGTCGCTTTCCGGGTTGCCGGGCATCACCAGGTCCACCCAGTGATCCATCACGTACACTCTCCGGCCCCGCATGGCCGGCACCGGGAAATCGGTGGCGAACAGCACCCTGGAGGAATCGATCTCCTCCAGGACCATCTGCAGCACCACCGGATCCATTACCATGGACGTGTCCATGCACACGTTGTCCAGGTCCCGGATCGAATGTATGGCCCGCTTCATCTGGTCGGGCAGGTAGCAGCGGCCGCAATGGGCCAGGACGATCTGCGCGTTCGGGTAGTCCCGGGACAGCTTCCGGACGCCCCGCTGGATCTCCGGATCCGCCAGCCTCCCCGAGCGGGGCACGTGGAGAAGCACGACCAGGTGGTATTTGTCGGCCAGCTCCATCTCCGCGGCACCGATCATGTCGGCGACCGTCACACCGCCGTAGTCGTTTCCGTACCAGTTCAGCAGCACCTTGTATCCGTAGAATCCGTCGCCGACCAGCCTCTGCTCGATCTGCTCGCGGCTGCGCAGCCCCTTGCCTGCCAGCATCAGCGGGTACACCCAGCCGCTTTTTCCGGCCTCGGCCGTGTAGCTGTCGGTTTTATCGATATCCGCCGCCGGGGTGGGATTGCCGAAGCAGACCGCCTTGTAGGTCCTCTCCGGGAAAATTCGCGCGCTGTCCGCCTGGAGCTTCTCCAGACCGTAGTCCGGGCTGGTGACCATGTACTTCGCCCCAGCTTTGTTTTCCTCCCAGGGCACCTCTTTCCAGTCCCGCTTCCTCCAGATGTGGGCGTGGAAATCCAGTATCTGTACGGGCAGCACGGGCTCGATTTCTCCCCGGTAGAAGGGAAGATCGATTCGTTCGTAGTGTTCCTGCTCGGTCATGGGATACCTCCTGTACGCCGGCCCGCCACACTGACACTATCGAGCCAAGTGACCGAAATGTCAATCAACTCGCGATCCGATTAAGACTAAAATGAGCAAAAACTGATTAGAATGCTTGACTGCCGGTTGCATTGGTGGTTTAATTACAGCGATCGATACCGTGAGGATCATGCGTCCGCCGTCATTTCCCGCTGTCTTTGCAGGCCCACGGATGCAGATGCTCCGGGAAGAGGGAAGGGTGGTAACCTTTCTCAACATCAATTCAAAGAGGAGGTAACTCATGAAGTTACTCAAGCTGGCACTCACCGCGGCGCTGCTGCTGGTCGGTGCCTCCCTAGTGTTCGCAGGGGGTGGCCAGGAAGCCAAGGGACCGGTAACCGTGACCTTCATGGTGCACGAAGCAGACCTCCCCAAGGATTTCGTGGACAGCTTCAATGCTGCCAACCCCGCCATCAACCTGGTCCGGGTGGAGACCAACTGGGAAAAATGGATGGCCGACGCCCTGGCCGGAACCGCGGCCGACATGATGCAGGTAAACGGCTACGAGATTGCCTATTTCGTGAAACGAAATCTGCTGTACGACATGACCGAGATGATGGAGGGCAGCACGGCCTTCAGCATGGATGACGTCGATCCGAAGGGCAATCTTCACTACCAGTATGACGGGAAGGATTTCGGCAAGGGCTCCTGGTACGGATTGACCAAGGACTACAACAACATCGGCGCGGTCACCTACAACGTGGAGATGTTCAAGGCGGCCGGGATCGCGCCTCTGTCCACCACGAAACCCATCGCCTATCAGGATGAGTTCTACAACCTGGCCAAGAAGCTGACCCAGAAGGATTCTGCGGGGAACACGGTGGTTTTCGGGACGGAGATCGCCGGCAACTGGGCGGCGTTTCTTGCCTCAGACATGGCCTACGCGGCGGGCACCAGCTTCTGGGCAAACGAGGATGCCTCCAAGATGAACGAAGACCCCAAGATGCGGGACATCTGGAAGTACTGGGCCCGCTTCAAGGTGGAGGATATCTCCTCCAACAGCCGCAATCCCGCTTCCGGCTGGACCGGCGCCATGTTCCAGTCGGACCGGGCGGGCATGGTGCAGCTGGGCTATTGGTACGGTGCCCAGCTGCAGGCCAACGAGGGATACAATGAGAAATACGCCTGGGCACCTACCCCGATCCTCAAACCGGGGGCCAAGCGCTACACCAACACCCTCGGCGCCACCGGGACCGCGCTGTACAGCAAGACCAAGTACCCGCAGGCGGCCTTCAAGGTCTTCGAGTGGTACAACATCGGGGAGTACGGCATCCACAGGGCCAAAACCGGCTGGGGCATTCCCCCGTTCTTCTCCCTGCGGGAGTACCTTCCCAGGGACAACAAGTTCAACAAGGATCGTCTGGACATCGCGCTGGACGACGCCGAGTACTTCGTTCCCTTCCAGGGAGGGCTCACCTTTTTCGCTCACCCGAGAAGCCTCTACCAGAACGCCTGGAACGCCTATATCGACCAGCTCACCGACGGTGATATCAGCTACGACCAGTTCGTCGACAGCTTCTACGCCGACATCAACGACGCCTTGCAGGCCGGCAAAGAAGAGCTTGGAATGTAGATTCTGCTGATGTATGATTGAGCCATGATCCGAAAGGATCGTGGCTCAATTTATTTTCTGGAGTGTTCGTCATGAGTCGCATCCGTTCCACATCATCGATCGCCCGGGAGCGGCGGATATCCTTCTTCATCTTCATTTCTCCCTGGATTTTCGGTTTTCTCGTATTCCAGGTGATGCCGATCGTGTACGGATTCAGCACCTCGCTGACCAACCAGATGGCCTTCACCGTGCAGAGGAAGTTCGTGGGTCTTGCGAACTACGTCAAGCTGCTCTCGGACCCCGAAGTCCGCTATTCCCTGTACACTACCCTGATCTTCATGCTGGCCCACACGTCCCTGGCGGTGCTTACCGGGCTCATCGTCGCCCTTCTGCTGGAGAAGGAAGTACCGGGCAGAGGGGTGTTTCGCACCCTGCTGTACTTCCCCTATATGATTCCCCTGATTGCAGTAGGGTGGATCTTCCGGATCTTCCTGGACAGGGACACCGGATTCTTCAACATCTTCCTGATGAAGCTGGGATTGATAAAGGCCAACATACCCTGGATTGCGGCCTACACCCGGGGATCCATCGTCAGCCTGGCTGTGTGGATGTCCGGATGGAGCATGATCATCTTCCTCGGGGGGTTGAGCACGATCCCCAACGAGCTCTACGAAAGTGCCCGAATCGACGGAGCGGGGTACTTCCGGCGCCTCTGGCGCATCACCCTGCCCCTGTTGAGCCCCTTCGCCTTCTTTCAGTTCGTCACCAGCAACATCTACGCCATGCAGAAATTCGTGGAGCCCTACATTATCCACCCGCGTCAGCAGCGCGGGGGCGAGCTGTTCCAGCAGCGTCCGCCGCGGGAGACGTTCTTCGTGATGGCCCGGGCCTACGACACGGTGTTCAACCGCAACCAGTACGCCGTCGGGCTCGCGCTGCTGTGGATTCTGTTTTTCGTGATTCTCGTCATCACCATCGTGTTCATCAAGCTCGGCGGTTTCGTCGTTTATTCCGAAGTGGAAGAGAGGAGATGACGTGATGAGCATATCCATGTCCAGGCAGCAGACCGCGTCGAAAATCTTCCGCTTTCTCGTGCTCCTGCTTCTGGTGTTCATCTTCTTTCTGCCCCTGGTGAGCATGTTCGTCACATCCCTCAAATCCAGGGAGGAGCTGTACAG
>JAFGQJ010000303.1 GCA_016935715.1 Spirochaetales bacterium | reverse complement strand
GAGATTCGCGCGACCCTGCAGCGGTTCCCTCAGCTCGGTCTCACCGTCGACCTGGCTCATCTCGGGCTGACCGGAGCTCCGATCGGCTCGTTCCTGGACGATTTCGCCGAACGGATCACCCACCTGCACGTAAGCGGCGTGGTCACGGGTCAACCCCATGGCAGGACGTCCCTGGCTGCCAGCTCGATCGATTTGCGGCCTTTTCTGGAACGCTTCCGGGGGCGCAGCATCGCGGCGGTAATCGAGAATCGGCCCTGGGAGGTCATGATCGAGTCCAGAGACGTCCTGAAGGAATTCAGGTAAGCTTCACATCCGGTCCGGAAGATGAAGATTTACGCCCGCTGCTTTGCATTTGCGCGTCCCTACTGGAAGCTCCTACTACTGAGCTACACGTTCTTTTTCATCGTCAGCGCCTTGACCCTGCTGGTCCCGCAGTTCATCCGCTGGGTCGTCGACCACGGCATCAGGGCCGGCGACATGCGCATCATCACCGGCTCGGCGCTGGTGCTCGTGGCAATCGCGCTCATCAAGGGGATGTTCACCTTCGTTCAGGGCAGATCGCTGGAAATGGTTTCTCAAGGGGTTGCCTACGGCATACGCAAGGCGATTCACGCGAAGCTGGCCGCCCTCTCCTTTTCCTACCACGACAGGACGGAAACCGGGGAGCTGCTGTCCCGTACCGTTCAGGATGTCGAGCGGATCCGTTTCCTCACCGGCCGCGCCCTGCAGCGGCTGCTGGAGGGGATCGTTCTGGGATCGGGTACGGCGGTCATTCTTTTCCTGATGAATCCCCTGCTCGCCCTTCTGGCCCTGGCCAGCATCCCCGTCGTGGTCGCCGTGGCCTTCTCCTTCGGGAGACGTTTCCGGCCTCTGTCACTCAGGATACAGCAGCAGCTGGCGGTCATCACCACGAGAATAGAGCAGAATCTCAGGGGTGCCCGGGTGGTGAAGGCCTTCGCCCAGGAGGAGGCTGAGATCGACAGGTTCGACCGGGAAAACGGCAGGTGGTTCGGCCTGTCCAGGCGTGCGGCTCGGCTGAGGGCCTTCAATGTCCCCATCATGCAGATGATAGCCGGCATCGGCGTGATCTTTGTCATCTGGTTCGGTGGGCGCATGGTGATCCAGGGGCAGCTCACCCTGGGCGAGATGGTCGCCTTCACCGCCTACCTGTCCCAGCTCACCCTTCCGGTCCGCCGGCTGGGCATGGTCATCGCCGTGCTTGCCCAGGCTGCTTCCGCCGGGGAGCGGATCATGGAGATCCTGGACGCCCGCTCCGAGGTGATGGAGCGCGCCGGGGCCCGGGAGCTGAAAGGGATCCGGGGAAAAGTGAGCTTCGAAGAGGTTTCCTTTTCCTACTTCCACCGGCTCCCCGTGCTCTCGGGAATCAGCTTCGAGGTGCAGCCGGGCCGGCTTGTGGCGATACTCGGCACCACTGGAAGCGGAAAATCCAGCATCATCAACCTGATACCGCGCTTCTACGATCCCACAGAGGGACGGATCCTGATCGACGGCATCGACATCAGGGAGATCACTCTCGATTCGCTGCGCTCCCAGATCGGGATCGTTCTGCAGGACACGACCCTCTTCGCCGAAACCATCGGGCAGAACATAGGCTTCGGGGCTCCCGGCGCCACGGAGCAGCAGATCATCCGGGCCGCCGAAGCCGCCCAGGCGCACGGCTTCATCAGCCGCTTTCCCGAAGGCTACGACACCCTCGTGGGCGAACAGGGCCGCACTCTCTCCGGAGGCCAGAAGCAGCGCATCGCCATCGCCCGGGCCATCCTGAGCGATCCGAAGATCCTGATCCTGGATGACGCTACAGCAAGCGTAGACACCGAAACGGAGCGGCTCATCCAGGTCGCTCTGGAGAATCTCATGGCCGGCCGGACCACGTTCGTCATCGCCCAGAGGTTGAGCACGGTGCGCAAGGCCGATCTGATCCTGGTCCTTGACGGCGGCAGGATCGCCGCCCGGGGTACCCACGGGGAGCTGGTGAGGTCATCGGGCATCTACACGGATATCTACAACCGGCAGTTGAAATCCGCCCGGCCGCCGGAGCAACCGGCGGAACCGGCGGGAAGCGGGCTGTACGGCGGAGGGGTCGAAGACATCGACGAGACCGGGGAGGAAGGGGCCGAGCTATGAGCTTCACCATCGGCAGCGGAGACACCCAATTCCGCGGACCGGGGCAAATGATGAGGACCATGGGTCAGGAGCAGGAGCGGAAGGCTTTCAATCTGAAGACCCTGCTCAGGCTTCTGGTCTTCCTCGAGCCGCATTGGCAGCGCATGCTGCTGGCCTTCTTCCTGATGCTCGTCTCCTCCGGTCTCACCCTGCTGACGCCGTACCTGATCAAGATCGCCATCGACAGGCACATCATCCAGGGGGACCTGGCGGGTCTCGGACGAATCGCGCTGCTCACCGCCGCCGCCTTCGTGGCCCTCGCTTTCTCCACGGCCGGCCAGCAGTACATCCTCTCCTGGGTGGGACACCGGGTTCTCTACACGCTGCGGGCCGATCTCGTCCGGCATCTGCAGAGGCTGCACCTGGGCTACCACGACACCCACATCATCGGCGTCACCCTCTCCAGGGTGATCAATGACGTGGAGGTGATCAATCATTTCCTGTCCGACGGCCTGATCAATCTGGTGGGGGACAGCCTCATCCTCGTCGGTATCCTCACCGTCATGATCCTCCTGAGCCCGTCGCTGGCCCTGGTAACCTTCTCGGTTCTGCCCCTGATGATCCTGGCTACGACTCTGTTCTCCCGGCGTGCCAAGGTGGCCTACAGCACCACCCGCAGCCGGGTGGCCGCGGTGGTCGGCGACCTGGCGGAAAACCTGGCGGGCATGCGGGTCATCCAGGCTTTCGCCCGGGAGCAGTCCAGCCGGGAGAAATTCGACCGGGTGAACCGGGAGAACCGGGATGCCCACGTCCGGGCCATGTCTCTGGCCTTCATGTTCCTGCCTGCGGTGGAGTTCCTCGGCATCCTGGCCATGGCGATCGTGCTGGGCTTCGGGGGCTACTCGGTCATCCGCGGAGCCATTTCCATCGGCACGGTCGTCGCCTATCTGTCCTACGTAACCCGCTTCTTCGCGCCGATCCGCGAGATCAGCCAGATCTATACGACCATGCAGGCCTCGATGGCGGGAGGGGAGAAGGTGATCGAGCTGCTGGAGTCGGAGCCGCGGATCCGCGATGCCCCCGACGCCGTGCAGCTGCAGGAGATCCGGGGAAAGGTCGAACTCCGGCGGGTCTGCTTCGTCTACGATGGTGCCCCCGTCCTCCATGACGTCGACCTGGTTGTGGAGCCCGGCACCACCGTCGCCCTGGTCGGACGAACCGGAGCCGGAAAGACGACCGTGGCCAACCTGGTGATGCGATTCTACGATGTGACCAGCGGCGCTCTGTTCATCGACGGCATCGATGTCCGACGGATCTCACAGGTGTCCCTGCGCAGCCGGATGGGGCTCGTCTCCCAGGACCCCTTCCTGTTCACCGGCACCGTCGCCGACAACATCCGCTTCGGATCTCCCCGGGCCCCGATGGAGGCCGTCCGCCGGGCGGCGCAGGCTGCCAACGCCCACGGATTCATCAGCCGTCTTCCGTCGGGCTACGACACGCAGGTCCAGGAAGGGGGCGTGAACCTCTCCAGCGGGCAGAGGCAGCTGATCTGCATCGCCAGGGCGATCCTGGCCGAGCCCGGCGTCATCATCCTGGATGAGGCCACCGCCAGCGTGGACACCCTCACCGAAACCCTGATCCAGGAGGCGCTCGAGCGCCTGTTCTCCGGGAGAACGGCCATCGTGATCGCTCACCGTTTGACCACGGTGCAGAACGCCGACCTGATCTACGTCCTCGAGGAGGGGAGGATCGTGGAGGCGGGACGGCACGAGCAGCTCCTGTCGAGGGGCGGGATCTACCGGGAGCTGTACGACAAGCAGTTCATCGACAAGGAAGCGGAGTGATTTTTTTCGCAACGGTCTCCGGTGATCGATTTCAGTTTCCCACAACGGCGATAGCGGCGGCGGAGAGCATCGGTTCCCAGCCGTCCGGGCCGCCGACCACCTTGAGATTCACCGACAGGCCCAGCCACTCCAGCAGCACCGCGTAAAGGCCGCCCTGAAGGCTCAGGGCTTCCGACAGGCAGTCGCCGCCGGCCCCCAGGTACAGCTGGAGGTCCTCCCTGACCTGATAGTTCAGCGCTCCGCCGCCGTGGTAGACCAGGTGGAAAACCCCGTCCTCCCGCAGACCGCCGATCCCGCCCATCAGCAGCAGGGAAAAGCGGCTGGAATCGGTGAACAGATCGATCGCATCGATCTTGAGCTCCGCCGCAGGAAAAAAGGTAAGCTCCGCGGTATGAACCGCGACGCCGAACTCCAACCAGTCGAGGGGCGAATAGCCGAGGTATCCGAACAGGAAATCACCCTGGTAGTCGGCCTCCCCCTCTTCCTCTTCCCGGATATCTTCCACCCCCAAGGCGATCGTGACGGTGGATCGATCGATGTCCTTCATGAGGTGCGTTCTGGTAATCGAGGTTTCGGGGAAGCCCAGGGCGTGGGAGGCGACCGCCGGGAAGATGAGCAGAACGATCAGGCAGAATCGCTTTCCGTCCATGCTTCGAATCCCCCTCTGCAATGTAAGTATATGCCTGCCGGCGGGGAATGCAAGACGCTGACGGCGCCCGCCGTAGTTGAACAGCCTTTCGAGGACTGGAACCCTCTTAGGGATCATCCATTGATGCGCTCGACCTCCCGGCAGGCCTGGACGATCGCGGCTATGTGGATTGCCGTGGTGTCGATGTAGTGGCCTCTGATATCCTCGGCTTTCAACAGCAGGGGAAGCTCCGTACAGCCGAGGATGACCCCCTCGCTGTGCTGCTCCTCCCTGAGCCTCTCCACGATCGCCAGGAAGCCCTTCCTGGTTTCATCCTCGACCATGCCGAACTCGACCTCCGCGAAGAGCTTCTCCTGAATGTAGTCGATCTCCCGGGCGTTGGGAACGACCAGGTCGATGCCCGCTTGTTGAAACGAACGCTGGAAGAACTCGGATTCCATGGTGAAGCGCGTACCGAGGAGGCAGAGGGTGCTCACGCCCAGCTTGCGGGAGTGATCCCGGACCGCCGTAACGATGCTGAGCAGCGGGAGCTTCGTACCCCCCTGGACCTGCTCGAATACCCGGTGGGGCGTGTTGGAGGCGATTGCCCCGAACTCGGCTCCTCCCCGGCGGAGGGTCTCGAATCGCTCGATCAGCGCCGCCGCGATCCCGTCCCATTGCCCGGCTTCGGCCTGCTCGGTGAAGGATCGCAGATCCACGCTTTCGATCGCGATTTCCGGGTAGCCGAGGCTCTCATAGGTGGGACGGAAGGCCTCGATGATCCCCCTGTAGTACTCAATCGTGGATTCCGGCCCCAGGCCTCCGACAATTCCGATCTTTCTCATCGTCCCGCTCCTCGATTGCGCTGGCTGATTGCCTGCAATACTACCCCCTGTGGGGCATTTGCGAAAGTCACGGAGAGGAAAGTCTCGGAGAGGAATTGCATATCCGGGTGCACCGCATTACCATGGGAGAACCATGATCGAGCTGGAAGCAATCCGTGCCGCCCGCGATCGCATCGCAGCCTACGTGCACCGCACCCCGCTGGTGCGCAGCCACACCCTCAGCGAACAGCTCGGGACCAATATCTACCTCAAGCTGGAGCTGCTTCAAAAAACCGGCTCCTTCAAACCTCGGGGAGCGTTCAACAAGATGCTCGTCCATCTCGAGGAGGTTCGCGAGACGGGGGTGGTGGCGGCCAGCGGCGGGAATTTCGCCCAGGGGGTGGCCTACGCCGGCGGCACGCTGGGCGTGCGCACGCGCATTCTCATGCCGAAGTTCACCCCGAAGAACTATGTCGCCTCCACCCGGGGCTACGGCGGGGAGGTCGAATTCACCGAAGACATCAGCGAAGGCTTCGCCCTGGCGCAGCGGTACGGGCGGGAAGGGTGGAGCTGCTTCCATCCCTTCGACGACCGGGAGCTGATCACCGGTCACGGCTCGATCGGCATGGAGCTCATCGAAGAGATCCCGCAGCTGACCGATGTATTCGTCAGCGTCGGCGGCGGCGGCCTGATGGGGGGGCTCGCCCTGGCTGTCAAACAGCTCAAGCCCGAGGTCCGCCTCTGGAGCGTGGAGACCGAAGGATCGGATACGCTGGGACGGGCTCTGAAGGCGGGGAGGCTGGTCCGGATCACGCCGCGGTCTCTGGCCAAGACCCTCGGCGCCCCGGTGGTTTCAGAGGACGCCCTGAGCATCGCGCAGCAGCACGGGCACCGGCACGTGGTGGTCTCCGACCGGGATGCATATCTGGCCCTTCGCCTGCTCATGGAGCGGGCGAAGGTGATCACCGAGCTGGCCGCATCCTGCACGCTGGCCGCGGCGCGGAAGGTATCCGATTGCTTCTCACCGGAGGATCACGTGGCCCTGGTTCTCTGCGGCGGCAACCTGTCCCTAGATACCCTTGCGGAGTATCGAAACCTTTTCGAGGGCTGATTTCCCTCTCCGGTTTCCGCGCCCGGCCTCCATTTAATCCTTTTCTCGATACGGAATTAGGAAAAATTACCGATATAATTAATGTCATGAGCATCCGCCTGAAAATCGTCCTGATCGTGCTTCCGCTGATCATCACCACCCTGCTGCTTACCGGCGCTTCCTCCTTCTTTTCCGCGACGAATGCGATCACGGGAATCGCCACTGAGTTCCTGGGTTTCAAGGCCGCGGAATTCCAGAAATACGCGGAGAGCCAGTGGCGGCTGCTGGTGGAGAACAACATGACCGAGAGGCCGTCGATGGTGGCGGCCACCCAGGCGGCGATAGAGAGCTATGCGAACAGCATCGTCCGCAGCCGTACCGAGGTCATCTTCGCCCTGGACGGGGAGCTGGAAGTGGCCATGCGGACCGGTGAGCTGTCCGTGCAGGAGGCCGAACGGGACGCCCTGCGGCGGATCGTGGAATCCCGCACCGGAGACCTGATCACGCCCCGGGTAGCGGGAGTGGAGCGGGTGGCAAAAGGATTCTACTTCGAGCCCTTCGACTGGTACATCGTGGTGTCGGAGCAGCGGGACACCTTCTACAGCCGGGTCAATCAGATCACCCAGCGCACCGGCATCATCCTGATCGCGGCGATCGTCCTGGGCGTCATCATGGTGCTGGTCTTCGCCGGCTACCTGACCAATCCCCTGACCCGGGTGGTCCAGGCCATGGAGACGATCATCTCCACCAACGACATGTCCGGCCGGGTAGTGGTGGAGTACAACGACGAAACGGGCAAGCTGGCCCACACCTTCAACATCATGGTCGGCGCCCTGGAGCGGGCCTACAAGCAGATCAAGCGCAAGGCTTTCGAGGCGGTGGTGGCCCAGAAAAACGAGCACAAGATCCGCACGATGTTCCAGAAATTCGTACCCGCCGATGTCATCGAACAGTTTTTTGCCAACCCGGAGAAGATGCTGGTCGGCGAGAACCGGGTGATCTCCATCCTCTTTTCCGACATCCGCAGCTTCACCAGCATCTCGGAGCAGATGATGCCCGATGACCTGGTGAGCTCCCTGAACCGCTACTTCACGGTCATGGTGGACATCATCGTGGAACGGGGGGGCACCATCGACAAGTACATCGGGGATGCGATCATGGCCTTCTTCGGGGCTCCGGCGCGCCACAAGGACGACGCCCTGAACTCGGTGCTCGCCGGCATCGAGATGAACGAAGCGCTGGAGGAGTTCAACGCCCAGCAGCGAGAGATCGGCAAGCCCGAGTTCCGCATCGGGGTGGGCATCAACTACGGCGTGGTGACCGTGGGCAACATCGGCACGGACAAGAAGATGGACTACACCATCATCGGCGATATGGTTAACCTGGCCTCCCGAATGGAAGGGCTTACCAAGAAGTACAAGCAGCCTCTGCTCATCTCCGAAAGCCTGCATCAGAAGGTTCACGAGCAGGTACCCTGCCGCCTGATCGACAGTGTCGCGGTGAAGGGCAGGGCCAAGGGGGTCAGGATATACTCGGCAAAGAAAAGCCTGAGCCAAGAGGAAAACAGGGCCTGGACGCTTCACAACACAGCCATGGAGCACTACTACAAGAGGGATTTCGTCCAGGCCATCCGCTATTTCCAGGACGTGCGCAAGATCTTTCCCGACGACTATGCCTCGCAGCTGCTGATCGACCGGTGCAGGAAATACAAGGCAGCACCGCCTCCGGCGGACTGGAACGGCGTGGAGATCATGACGGAAAAGTAGGTGCAGATTAAACAGCCCTGGGTCGATCATAGAATCGGGATACCGTATCGTGAGTGGATTGTTTCAGCGGGCTCTTGAAATCCGCAACCACAACCGGGAAGGACTCGAAGACGAAGATTTCGTCATGGACGAGAGCTCGGGGATCTCCAAGGAAGATCAACAGGAGATCGTCCGGGAGATCGAGAAGGTCTCCGCAGAGAGCCGCATCACCGTAACCCCGGAAACCATGGCCGTCAGGGCCGTGAAAAAGGGTTTCGTCTTTCCGCTTCTGGTGAACATCCTCTTCGTCCTGCTCCTGGCCGGCGGCGGCTATGCCCTCTACTATCTGTTCCAGAGGGGAGAGAGCGTGCTCATGGAGGAGGGCGCCGCCCTATCCTCGGCCGAGGGCAGGCTGATCGAGGAGCTCAAGAAGGAGTCTGAGGCGGCCCTGGCGGCCAAGAACCGCGAAATCAACGAGATCCTGGCCCAGCTTCAGAATATCGACAAACGGCGGCAGGAGCTGCAGGCCGGCATGGAAGACAAGATCGCCGCCCGGGAGGCGGAGCTGCGCAGCGTCCTGGAAGCCGAGCTGGCCGCGGAGCGGGAGCGGCTCCGCCAGCAGGGCGTCTCCGAGGCGGACATCAGCGACCGTTTGCAGGCCATGGAATCAGAAAAAGGCGCCCAGTTTCAGACCGAGCTCGCAGCCTTCAAGGAGCAGGCCGAGGCGGAGCGCCTGCGGCAGGAGGAGAGCCTCAGGGCGCTTCAGGAGGAGTACCAGCAGAATCTGGCCCAGGCCGAGGCGGATCGCCAGCGGGTCCGGGAGGAGGCGGAGGCCCGGGAGGCGGAGCTGCGCACCCAGCTGGAGGCCCGGACCCGGCAGCTGGAGCAGGCCACCGCGGAAGCCAGGGAAGAGCTGAGCCGGCTGGCCGCCCAGCAGGAGAAACAGGCCCTGGCTGCGGGCCAGCTCACCGGTTTCTACAGCCGGGTTAAGCGGGATCTGGAGGCCGGCAATCTGGACGGAGCTCTCCAGGACCTGGATGCGATCAGGCGGTACCTGGATGATCCCTCGGTGGCCACCCTGCCCAATATCATGCAGCGTCGGGAGATCGAGCTGTTCGTCGTGGATTCGATCAGCAGCCAGGTGCGGGCCCAGATGCAGAGAGCCGAGACGGACACCACCTCGCTGATCGCCTCGGCACAGCTTCTCAACGACATGAAGAGCCGGGTGATACAGGGGGATGCCCTGTTCCGGGAAGGGGACATGGCCGCGGCCGAGGTCCGGTACAGGGAAGCGCTGAACCTGATTCCGGAAATCAGCAAAGCCCACGCCTACTTCCTCGACAAGGTGGACGAGACCGAACAGGCGCGCAGACGGACCCTGCGGGATTTCCTGCAGCAGGCGGAAGCGGCGTTCGCCCGGGGGGATTACAGAGGGACCCTGGACAGCTACACCAGGGCCCTGGCCTATCTGCCGGAGGACGCCGCCACCGTGGAGAAGATGGTCAGCCAGGTGCGCCGCTCCGGCTACGAGCTGGGGCTCTCCCAGCCGCAGCGCCAGGAAAGCTCCGATGCCGCAGAAGCCCTGGCCGCCCTGCGCCGTGAAGTCGCTGCCCGGGAAGCCGAGTTGCAGGAGCGGGACTCCGAGATCGCCGAGAAGGAAGCCGAGATAGAAGCCAGGAACACCGAGATCCGGGATCTGCAGGCCCGGCTCGACGAGCAGATCGCCGCCCTGGCCGCCGCCCGCAGCGCGGCCCGGGGCGCCGAGCCAGGCGCCGCGGCAACCGAGCCCGCCGCCGCGGGAGCAGAATCCGCCGCCCTGCAGCAGAGCATCGAGGAGAAGAACAGGGAGATCGCCGCTCTCGAAGAGGAGATCGAGCGGCTCCGTTCCGGCGCCGGCGAAGGGGCCTCGGAACTGGACGAGCGGGTCATCAGTCTGCGTGAACAGGTCCGCAGCCTGAACGATGAGCTGCAGTCCAAGATCGCCCTGGCCGAGACCCTCCAGGGGGAGAAGCGGGACCTGGAGGAGGAGATCGCCTCGTTGAACGGCCAGATCGCCTCCCTGAACGATAAGGTCGCCTCCCTCGGCGACCAGGTGAGCTCGAAAGACAGCCGGATCCAACGTATGGAGGCCGACCAGGCCGCCATGCTCAGCAATCTGGAAGAGGAAATCGAGAAGAAGATCGCCCGCCTGGAGAACGTGGAGCGGCGCTACACCAAGCTGGTGAACAGCTACCGGGAATACGCCAGCCAGGAGGACGCCCTGCTGGCAGCCGGGGGGGACGATGCCCTGGTGCAGAGCAAGCTCCACCTCAATGCATTTCTCTCGGCGAGCGAGGACAGCTTCCCCGGTCTCTGGGATCGGATCAAGCGCTACGACGAGGCCTTCGAGAAGGACGGCCGGGCCAGTGCCGCCGAAGACCTGAGCGACATCCTGTTCGAGCTCTCGGTGCGGGACCACTCCGACTCGCGGGAGCTGTTCCTGGAGAGCGAGAAGGCCCGCTACCGGGACGTGCCCCAGATGGTCGACCTGATCGATGACCTGCGGGTTCTGGTGCGGGAGTAGTCGAGACTCCCGCTAGAGATCGGCCAGCTGTTCGGTGGGAATCCAATACACGAGAAAGAACAGCCTGTCTTCCCAGTAGTCGCCGTCGATGCGGACCGGCGCCCAGACCGGAATAGTGAACACGGCTCGGTAAACGCTGCCGTCGAACAGCTCGTACACCAGATTCAATCCGCCCATCAGGAAGCTGTTGAGCAGCTCCCCCTCTCCGTCGTATACGTAGCCGCTGTTTCCCTCCCTGCTGAACAGCCAGCCATTGGACAGGACGAGATCGATCCTCCTGTCCATGTCCGCCAGGATCTGGAGCTGCAGCGCATCATCCCACGAGAAGTTCCGGTACCTGCGGCGCACCGGGTCGTAGACGCTCAGGTATGCCCGGTTTGTCGGGGATATCGGAGCGGGACGCAGGGAATAGTGGCAGTTGGTCATGTCTTCGGGCAGCCCTGGCAGGAAAAGGGGTCCCCGTAACCAGCCGCCGGGTGCCGCCGTGTCGGCGTTGTATTCCTCCTCCGTGTACAGCCCCGTGGCCAGATTGACTCGCAATGTGTAGAACCAGTTCTGGCCTGTGTCGTCCGGGAAAAAACCGGCGCCCAGCGCCAGGAACCCAGAGTTGAGATCGGTGCTTGGCGGCGGCCACGTAAACCATTGGTCGAACACGATGTATTCCCGCATAAGGGTGTCGTTGTCGAACGCGATGATCCCCAAGTTCTCGACGCCGTCGTCCGAACCGTCTTCCAGGGTGGAGGCGCGGAAGACGAACTCTCTGTCGTCGGAATTCTCGATGGGGAAGGTGTTGTCCGGACCGATGTAGTACTCGTCGCCATTGTGGTCGACGAACATCAGGCGTGCGGATCGCTCGTCCGTGGCCACGATGAAGCCGCGAACGATGTCGGATGCGCTGTTCTGCAGCGCGTCCTTGGAGGGGTAGAAGACGATGTCCCGGCCCTCGAAATCCCAGGGACCGCGGTTGAGCGGGCCGACATGGGTCACTCCCTCCATCTTCTCAGTGACCGGCACCGCCAGGGACAGCTCCTCCCGGTAGGGGGGAAAGTAGCAGGAAACCAGGAGCCCCGGGAGCGCGACCAGCAGCATGAACAAAGTGCCGAAAGTCTTCATAGGCGGAACCTGACCCCCACATTGAACAGGAATATCTCCCACACAACGGCCCAGTCGACCGGATCCTTTCTGGGCGGAAAAAAGAGGAACCGGGGGTTGCGGTCCAGTGGAAGGGAGAGGGCGAACAGATCCTTGTC
>JAFGQJ010000302.1 GCA_016935715.1 Spirochaetales bacterium | reverse complement strand
TTCCTGATCCTCATCATCATGCTGCTGGTCCGTCCTCAGGGCATGTTCGGAGAACGGGGATGAAGCTCCCTGCAGCGCGCACCAGGGTGCTCCTGCTGGCGGCGGCCGGGCTCCTCCTCCTGGCGTTCCCGCTGGTCAGCAGCGGCTACATCCTGCGCGTGATGATCGGCGCGCTCATCGCCGGAGTGCTCGCCCTGGGCCTGAACATCATCGTCGGGTATGCGGGCATCCTCAACATCGGCTACGTGGCCTACTACTGCGTGGGGGCCTACGTCTACGCACTGCTCGCCTCCGAGCGCTTCGACCTCCACATCCCCTTCCTGCCGCTGCTGGCCCTCTGCGTGTGCGCCGGGGCGGCGCTGGCGGCGGCGATCGCCTTTCTCACCTCCAGGCTCAAGGGCGACTATCTGGCGGTCACGACGCTGGGGTTTGCCGAGATGGTGCGCATCATCATCAACAACGCCGATGCCCTGACCGGCGGGCCGAAGGGCATCGCCGGGATCGATCCGCCGGCATTCTTCGCTCTGCGCCTGGACGACACGCCGTCCTTCTACTACCTCGCTCTGGCGGTGCTGGCCTTTTCGATCTACTTCAGCGCGCGGCTCCAGCAGTCCAAGCTGGGCCGCTCGTTTGCCTGCATGCGGGAGGACGAGGACGCGACCTCCGCCATCGGCATCGACACGCGCCTGATGAAGATCATCGCCTCGGCCATCGGCGGAGCCTACGCAGCCGTGGCAGGCGCCCTGTTCGCCTCCTTCCAGGGCTTCGTGAGCCCTGAAAGCTTCCTGTTCATCGAAACCGTTACCATCATGTGCATGGTCGTACTGGGCGGGCTCGGCAGCGTCCCGGGAACGCTCATCGGCGCCGCGCTGCTCACCTTCCTACCGGAGCTGCTGCGCCGCTTCTCCGACTTCCGGATGCTGTTTTACGGGCTGGCCTTCGTGCTTTTCATGATTTTCCGCCCTCAGGGGCTCGTGCCCAGCGAGGCGGTCAGACGGGAATACGAAGCCAATCTGCGGGCCGCGGGAAGATGAGATGACGCCGATCCTCGAGCTCGATCAGATCGAAGTCCGCTTCGGCGGCCTGAAGGCAGTCGATGAGGTAAGCCTGAGCGTGCGCGAGGGCGAGATCTTTTCGGTGATCGGCCCCAACGGGGCGGGCAAGACGACGCTGTTCAACGCGGTGGCCGCCTTCGTACCGCTGGCCGGCGGGAAGGTCAGCTTTCACGGCGGGCGCATCGACGGGCTGCCGCAGCACCGCATCGTGGCGCTGGGGGTGGCACGGACCTGGCAGAACGTGCGCATCTTCCCGGCGTTCACCGTTCTGCAGAACATCATGTCGGGCCGAATCGTGCGCACCACCACGGGCCTGTTTGCGAGCGTGCTGAACTCAAAGGTGGCGCGGCGGGAAGAGAGAGAGGCGGAGCAGCGCGCCAGGGAGCTGATCCGGTTCGTCGGTCTGGACGGCCGCGAATCGGTGGTCGCGCGCCATCTGGCCTACGGCGAGCAGAAGGCGGTGGAGATCGCGCGGGCGCTGGCCACGGAGCCGGCGCTCGTGCTGCTCGACGAGCCTGCGGCCGGTCTCAACGCGTCTGAAACCGAAAGACTGATGGCACTGGTGCGCAGGATCCGCGACACCGGCAGGACCGTGCTGCTCATCGAGCACGACATGCGCATGGTCATGGGTATATCCGAACGCATAGCCGTGCTGGATCACGGCCGCAAGATCGCGGAAGGCACGCCCTCCCAGGTGAAGGCCGACCGCGCCGTGATCGCATCGTACCTCGGAGAGGAGGAGCCTGATGCCGCTCCTGCAGGTTGATGAGCTCTCCGTGAGCTACGGCGAGCACCGCGCGCTCAGGGGGGTGAGCCTCACGGTGGAGGAGGGCGAGATCGTCGCACTTATCGGCGCCAACGGGGCGGGCAAATCGACGACGCTGCGAGCGCTTTCGGGCCTGCTGCCGCACGGCGGCGGGCGCATCGTCTTCGGCGGCGAAGAGATCACGCGCAGCGAGCCCCGTGCCATCGTGGAGCGGCATCTGATCCACTGCCCCGAGGGCAGGCAGGTTTTCGGCAGGCTGACGGTCCAGGAAAACCTTCTGGTGGGAGCCCCCAGGCAGAGCAGCCGCCGGGCAATCAGGGAGGACGCAGCCGAGGTCTACGCCCTGTTCCCGCGCCTGGCGGAGCGGCGGCGGCAGCAGGCGCGCACCCTATCAGGGGGCGAACAGCAGATGCTGGCGCTCGGGCGCGCACTCATGGCCAAACCGCGGCTGCTGATGCTGGACGAGCCTTCGCTGGGCCTCGCGCCCAATCTGGTTGCATCGGTGTTCCAGGTGGTGGCCGGACTGAACCGCCGCGGCGTGACGATCCTGCTCGTCGAGCAGAACGCGCGGATGGCGCTGTCAACGGCGAATCGCGCCTACGTGCTCGAGGTCGGCTCGATCGTGCTCTCGGGAACCGGGCAGGCACTGCTGCAGGACTCCGCCGTGCGCTCCGCGTATCTCGGCGGCCTGTAGCGCCGCCCGCTGTGCTTCCGCCTATTCCCTGTTCAACTCGGTCTTCATGATCGAGGCATGCGGACCGCCCTCAACGCGCTCCAGGCCGAAGGGTTCACCCGGGGGGCCGGGATGGCGCTGCAGCCATGCATCCAGATCTCTGCGGTCGGCCTCCTCCAGATTCAAGGCAAACACGTCACGGTTGGCGGCGATGTGGCGGCTGGAGCGGGTGCCCACGATCACACCGGCCACGCCGGGGCGGTCGAGCGCCCACCGGATCGCCACTGCGCTCGAGGAAACCCCGTGGCGCGCCGCGATCGCGGCCAGTTCCCGGAGCAGCTCCTGGAACGCTTCCCAGCCGCCGAGCTCCTCTATGATCAGACGGTACTTCACCAGCGAACGGTTGTCCGGGTCGGAGGGCGCCGGCTTTCCCAGCCACCTGTCCGAAATGAAACCGCCGGCCAGTGAACCGTAGCAAAACAGCCCGACACCGCGCCGGCGGCAGAGCTCGAGCAGGCCGTGCTCGCTCCTGCGGTCGAGGAGGGAATACTGCACCTGGATGGAGGCGACGGACACACCAGCGTCCAGGATGAGCCGGAGGTGCTCGGTGTCGAAATTGGTGAGACCGACCAGACGCACCTTGCCGGCGGCGCGCAGCTCGTCGAGGGCCAGTGCCGCTTCGCTGCAGCCGGGCACATCGTAGTCCCACCAGTGGAACTGCACCAGGTCCAGGCGCTCCACGCCGAGCCTCTGCAGGGAGCGGTCGACGATCGCCGTCACGTAGCGGCGGTCCACGCGGGGGAGGTCGGAGCGGTCGGGCACGAGCTTGGTGTGCACCTGGATCTCCCCGGCGGGACGGCCTTCCGCCCGGCGGCGGCGGATCAGCTCGCCGATCAGCTCCTCGACGCCCGTGTAGATGTCGGCGCAGTCGAAGGTCGTGAATCCGGCCTCCACCGCTTCGGCCATTGCGCCGAGGGCCGCCTCGCGGTCGATCGTGCCTTTGAGCCAGTGGCCGGCCGAAAGCTGCCAGCCTCCGTTGATGATCCGCGAGACGCTGTAGCCGGGGGCAAGAGTGAAACGTTCCACCGGCTGTTTCACGGGTGGCTGTCTCCCCCTGACTCTTTCGCCGCAGGGCGCTGGAGCGGGACCGCCGTGGCCTCGGCATGAGAAAACGTGCGCCTGCCCACGCGGGTGACGCGGAAAAGCGCTCCGCAATTGGGATCGGGGCAGGCGATCTCCGCGTCCGTGGTCATCCAATCGTTCGGGTCGGTCGGCCTCTGCTTCGCCGGCAGCAGCGGCAGGAGCGCGCTCAGGGAATACATGGAAAACGAACCCCCCTCCGGGAATACGAGGTTTTCGCCGACCACGAGGAAGGAATCGCCGGCGCGGTGGCTGCAGACGAAGGGGCGGCTGCCCTCCAGGGTCTCGACCTTCAGGTCGTAAAGAACGAACGTATCCTTCTTGCTTGCCATAGACGGGGAGGATAAACATTTCCCCCCGGCCTGTCAACAAAGGCGTCCGGCCGTGTCAAAGCCGCCCGGCGGGAATCGCTGCCCTTGACCGAACCGCGGTCTGTTTTATACTGATGTAGTCGATGAGCTTTCTGCGAATCTGGTTTCAGGGACTGTACAATCCGGCGGCGGCCTTCAGGAGGCTGCAGCCCCGACCCGCGCCGTACTGGGGCCTGTGGGCCGTCCTGCTGCGGTTCGTGATCACGGCCGTGACCTCGATCCTGGCTCTCCGTCTTCTCGACAGAACGCCTTTTCATCCCTCCTACCTGACCTTTCTGGCTACCGACCGGTACTACACGGCCGAGATCTTCTTCCTTCCCCTGTACGGCCTTGGCTGCTGGCTGCTGGCCTCCGCCCTGGTCCACCTCATCCTGCGGGGCATGGGCAAGGACAGCGATTTCGACTGGATCCTGAACGTAGTCGGTTTCGGCCTGCTGATCCCGATGCCGGCAACCTGGCTGGTGGACTGGATTTCGATAGCCCTGGACATTTACGGGCGCTCGTTCACGCCCCTGATCCACTCGCTGATCTCCCTTTGGGAGATCGCCCTCATCACGATCGGACTGGCGAAGATGGAGGAAGCCCGTCCACGGCTCTACCTCCTGCTGGCGGTGCTGGTGAAGGTCGGCGTGTACATCCCTCTGGCCGCGCTTTTCATTCGTTGAGCAGAAGTCTATAATCCACCCAAATCGATGAGCACTCTGCCCTGGCAGTTCACGCCGTACACCGTGCCGGTTTTTCTGGCCGCCCTGGTCACCTTCACCTGCGGGATCGTTCTCTGGCGCGGGGGATCGGCCCGCAGCCGCTTCGCAGGTCTGCTGCTGTTGGATCTGAGCCTGTGGATGATCGGCTACCTCCTGGAGCTCACCGCGACCCGCCTGACTCCCAAGATCCTGGCCCAGAACCTGCAGTTCGGCGCCGGGGCCTTCATCTCCGTCACCTGGTTCGCCTTCGTCACCACTTATTCCGGACAGGGGCGCTGGCTGCGCACGGAGGTGCTGCTTCCGCTGGGTATCGTGCCCCTCCTCACCCTCGCTCTCCTGGCCACCAACCGCTGGCACAACCTGGTGGTCCATGATCTCTCTCTGAACACCTCGGGTCCGTTCATTATCCTGAACCGGTCCTGGGGCCCCTGGTACTACTTCACGATCGCCTACACGTATCTTCTGATCCTGATAGGAACCGTGTTGCTCTTTCGCGTCTATCTGCGGGCCAAGCAGCCCGAACGCGGGCAGACGGGAGTGCTGATCATCGGCATCATCTTCCCCTGGGTCAGCAGCTTCATGGACATGCTGGAAGTCAACACGAGGTTTCTCTATGGATTCGACTTCACGCCGTTCGGATTCCTGCTCACCGGCCTGATCATCACCTGGAGCATCTTCTACTATCATTTCGGCGGCATCATTCCCATCTCATACGAGACGGCGGTGAACAACATGAGCGACGGGGTGCTGGTTGCCGATCCGGAGGGGAGAATCGTTTCCCTGAATGCGGCGGCAGCGCAGATCTTCGAACATGCCGGCGATAACCTGGTCGGGGACACCCTGAAGGAGCTGATACCGAACGGATGCCTGGCGAACGGCTGGACCGGGGAGCACCGCCGCGAACCGGAAAGAGAGACGGTCCTCCGGATCCCCGGAAACCAGCGGACCTACAGCCTGCGCCGCTCATGGGTGTTCAAACAGGAGCAGCCGATCAGCCAGATCCTGGTGCTTCGGGATATCAGCGAGCGGATTCAGACCGAGCAGGAGCTTCTTGAAGCAAAATCCCTGGCCGAAGAGGCCAACCAGGCCAAGAGCGAGTTCCTGGCGAACATGAGCCACGAGCTGCGCACGCCGCTGCATCAAATCATCGGTTTTGCCGATCTGCTGGTCAACCAGCAGGTCGGAAAGCTGACCGGTACTCAGGCCGAGTACGTGCAGGACGTTCTGGACAGCGGGCGAAACCTGCTGGAGCTGATCAATGACATCGTGGAGATCACCAAGATAGAAACGGGAATGCTCGAGATTCAGCGGGATCCCGTCTCTCCGTCGGAGATCCTGGGAGGAACCCTGACGCTGCTGCGGGAAAAGGCCGTCAAGCACGGGATCAACATCACCCTGGATTCCGACAAGCTGCCGGACACCCTTCTGCTCGACGTCCGGAAGCTCAAACAGGCGCTCTTCAACATCGTGAGCAAGGCGGTAGCCCTCACAGCGGATGGCGGGCGGGTGCTGCTGAAGATCCGCTTCGACGGCGAAGAGCAGCCGCTCAGAGGTGAGCTGGAGATCCTGGTGACCTGCTTCGACGTCGTCATCTCCCGGGAAGATCAGCAGAACATCTTCAGGCCCTTCGAACAGGTTAAATCCTCTTCCGATCATCCGGACATGGCCCGGGGCAGCGGTCTGGCTCTTGCCAGGCGCCTGATGGAACTGCAGGGCGGCCGCATATGGGCACGGTGCAGCGAAAAACAGCGCACAACCACCTTCGTCCTTCAGCTGCCCGTAGGAAATGACGCATGAGGAGCGACTGCATGCAGAGATATCTGGAATGGGTTTCGGAGTCGAAAAGCGAAACGATCTATCGCGATCCAATCACCGGACTGTTCACGAGGGATCTGTTTATGCTGGAAGTGGACAGAGAGTTCCGGCGCTCGGAGCGAAGCGGGGAGCCCTTCACCATAGCGCTGCTGAAGCTGGATGGTTTCACCGGTGAGGTAAAAACGCTTCGGGAGGTGGGACCCCTCATAAAGGAAAACATCTTCGAGGTGGATCTGGCCTGCCGCTGCGCAGAGGATCTGTTCGCCGTACTGCTGCTGAAGACATCGGTGGAAGTCGCCCATGTGGCCGGGGAGCGCATCCGTCAGGCGTTGGAGACGCGCTTCCCGGGGAAGCTCGCCGCGAGGGTGGGGATGGCCTCCTTCCCGGTCGATGCGGCCGACAGAGAAGGGCTGCTGAACAGAGCCGCCGCAGCTCTCGGGCAGGCGAAAACCGAGACGGGCCGGCAGGTGTTTTTCTTTTCCCGCCTGACTGCCGAAACGGCTGAGAACAAGCCTCGGGTACTGGTCGTGGATGACGACCGCCGCAACGTCAAGCTAATGGAGGGACACCTGCTTCCGCAGGGATACGAAGTACTCAAGGCCTACAGCGGGGAGGAGGCGCTGACCCTGCTCGGCAGGAACGAGATCGACCTGATGCTGCTCGACATCATGATGCCGGGTCTCGACGGCTACGAAGTGTGCAAACGCGTCAAAGCCGGAAAGACCACCCGCTTTGTTCCCGTGATCCTGATCACCGCCCTGGATGACCGGCAGTCCAAGGTGAAGGGGATCGAAGCCGGGGCGGATGATTTCATCTCCAAGCCCGCCAATCGGGAGGAGCTCCTGGCCAGGATCTGCTCTCTGGTGCGGATTCGGGAGTTGAACAGAAACCTGGTCAATGTGGAGAGCGCCCTGGTTTCTCTGGCCAATGCGGTGGAAGCGAAGGACAACTACACCCTTGGCCACACCCTTCGAGTGGCGAACCTGGCTGAAGCGCTGGGTACACGCCTCCAGATGACGAAGAAGGAAATTTTCGCTCTGCGCCAAGGCGCCATCATGCACGACGTCGGCAAGATCGGCATCTCTGAAGATATCCTCAACAAACCCGGAAAACTGGAGCCCGATGAGTGGGAGGCGATGAAGGCGCACCCGGAGATCGGATATCGGATCTGTCTGCCCATGAAATCGAACCTCGGACTGGCCCTGGATGTCATCCGCCACCATCACGAGAAGCTGGACGGCTCTTCCTATCCTGACGGGCTCAAAGGAGATGAGATTTCCCTGGCGGCGCGGATCATGTGCGTGGTCGACATCTACGACGCCCTGGTAACCGAGAGGCCCTACCGCAAGGCCATGCCGAAGGCGAAGGCGATCGGGATTCTGCGGGAAGAGGTGAGTCTGGGAAAGCTCGACCCGCGGGTGGTAAACGAGCTCGAGGATCTGGTGGGATAGGGAGCTTGAGGGGGTACACGGTCGTGAAGACGCAAGAAACGATGGACGACAAAACCGTGTTGGTCGTAGACGATGCGGAGCTGAACCGCAAGCTCATCCGCGCGATCCTGGGACTGCGGAGCATCCGGGTAATCGACGCCGAAAATGCGGAGCAGGCCTTCGAGCTGGTTCGGGAGCATCATCCCGACCTGATCCTGATGGACGTTCAACTGCCGGGAATGGACGGCCTCGAGGCAACGAGAATCCTGAAGGCCGACCCCGACACGACGAAAATTCCGGTGCTGATCCTCAGCGCCGGTTCCATCCCGGCTGATGACTCCCGCATGCGTGAAGCCGGCAGCGCCGGGCTGATCCTGAAGCCCTTTGCCGCAGAGGAGTTTCTGAGTGTCGTGACCTCCCTGTTGACCTGACAGACGCCGGATGCGTGGGTTCGAGCATGCGGTCATCCGGTCCCTTCTATGGCTGGTCCCAAAGCACCGGTCTGACCACCGCAGAGCCGTCCGTCCGCAGCAGATGGGAAACGGTGAGAGCCCTGAGCCTCCTTCCCCTGACATCGATCTCGATCTCACTCTGTTCGGCGACGGAGCTGTCGATCAAGACCATGCCGATCGCCCTGCGGTCGCTGCGGCCGGTCGGCTCGCCGGGAGATCCCTCTGATTTCTCTGCTTCGAAGATCCAGTAGGGAGCCATGGTTCCGCTGGTCACCCGGCCCACGCACCGATCCTCCACGAACACCTCCGCTCCACGCCTGGCGATGCCCCTGTCCCGGATCTCGAACAGCCGGATCATCCGGGGCAGCGCCTGCAGCCGGGCGCAGTCCCCTTTCGTGATTCGTTTGTACTCGGCAAACTGGGCTTCCAAAGCCTGCCTGCCGACGAAGGAACCTTTCAGATCGCTGAGGCTCACGGCGAAGCGGGCCAGGGGGCAGGAGAAGATCGGGATCTCTTCGTCATCCGGGCTCCTTCCCAGCTCGTGCCCGTAGAGGGGAAGTCCCGCCTCCAGACGCAGCGTGTCCCGCGCACCGAGTCCGACCGCCGCCGCGCCGGATTCGATCATTCGATCCCACAGCTTGCCGACCGAATCGGCCGGGGGGAAGATCTCGAACCCGAGAGGCTCTCCCGTGTAGCCGGTCCTGGCGATGATGAGCTCCCGCCCTTCGGCGGTGATCCTCAGCAGGTTGTTGCGTCCGGGCTGGGGAAGGGACCGTTCGCCGAACAGGCCGCTCAGAATCCGCGGCGAGTCGGGCCCCTGCAGGGACAGCATTGCCAGCTCCCCGCTGCAGTCCCGCAGCTCCGTCCCGGTGAACCCGGAGAGGCGGGACTGCAGGTGCTCCCAGTCCCTTTCCCGGTTGGCGGCATTCACGACCAGCAGGTACTCCCGGCCCGGCTCCGCCCTCCGTGTGCTCTTCCCATCCGCCGCGCCCAGGCAGTACAGGTAGGCGTCGTCCAGCGCCCCGCCGCTCTCATTTGGAATCATGGTGTACTGAGCCCTGCCCGGCTCCAGGGCCGCGGCGTTGTTGCTCAGCAGTTTCTGTAGAAAGTGCAGGGCCTCCCTGCCGCTTACGAGAAAACGACCCATGTGGGAGACGTCGAACAGCCCGGCCCGGCTGCGCGTCAGCAGGTGCTCCTCCACGATCCCCGTCGGATACTGAACGGGCATCTCCCAGCCGGCGAACTCTACCATCCGGGCTCCCAAACCGACATGATTCTCGTACAGGGGGGTGCGCTTCACGATTCGTCCTCCGGATGCCAGCGAACGATCGGCTTGCGCGCCGCCAGCCCTTCGTCGATCCGGCCGACCGGGGTATTGCCCGGCGCCTGCCTGAGGGTTTCCGGGCTCTGCCGGGCTTCGTCGGCGATCCTCTCCATGACGGCCACGAACCTGTCCAGCACTTCGAGGCCCTCGGTTTCCGTCGGTTCGATCATCAGCGCCTCCTGGACGATGAGAGGGAAATACACCGTGGGCGGATGAATACCGAAGTCCAGCAATCGCTTGGCTACATCGAGAGCCGTGATTCCGAACCTCTCCTTGAGCCTGCGCGCGGAGAGCACGAACTCGTGCTTGCAGATCCGATCGTAGGGAAGGTCGAAGCTCGCCTTCAGGCGCTCCTTCAGGTAGTTGGCGTTCAGCACGGCCAGCTCCCCCACCCGGGCGAGACCGTCGCGGCCCATCGTGAGCAGGTAGGCGTAGGCCCTCACCATCACCGCCACGTTTCCGTAGAAGCCGGACAGGCGGCCGATGGAGTCGGGTCTGTCGTTGTCCAGATGGTAGCCGTCGTTCCGCTTGACCACCTCCGGGACGGGCAGGAAGGGCAGCAGGGTCTCGGAAACCAGCACCGGGCCTGAGCCGGGTCCGCCCCCGCCGTGGGGCGTGGAGAAGGTCTTGTGCAGGTTCAGATGCACCACGTCGAAGCCCATGTCGCCCGGGCGGACCTTGCCCACGATGGCGTTGAGATTGGCACCGTCGTAGTACAGGAGACCGCCCGCCTCGTGGACCGCAGCGGATATCTCCAGGATGTCCTCCTCGAACAGACCCAGGGTGTTGGGGTTGGTCATCATGATGCCGGCCAGCGACTCATCCAGATGATCCCGCACGCTTTCGAGGGAGACCAGACCCCGGCTGTCGGAATGGATCTCCACGACGTCGAAACCGGCCAGATGGGCCGAGGCGGGATTGGTGCCGTGGGCCGAGTCCGGAACCAGGATCTTCCTCCGGCCCTGTTCACCACGCTTTTCGAAAAAGGCCTTGAACAGCTTCATTCCCGTGAACTCCCCGTGGGCCCCGGCGAAAGGCTGCAGAGTGCCCCAGGACATCCCGGTTACCTCGCTGAGGGCGGCCAGGAGCTCATACATCAATCCCAGGATTCCCTGGACGCTGCTTTCGGGCTGGAGGGGATGAAGACGCGTGAATCCCTCGAAGGCGGCCACCTGTTCGTTGATCTTGGGGTTGTACTTCATGGTGCAGGAACCCAGGGGGTAGAAGCCCAGGTCGACGCCGTAGTTGCGGCGGCTCAGGGCGGTGTAATGCCTGATCAGCTCCACCTCTCCCACCTCCGGGAGGCGCGGTTGCTTCTCCCTCAGCAGCCGGGGATCCACCAGGGAGCCGGGCTCCCGGGCCGGGACGTCCAACTCGGGCAGGCGATATCCCCTGCGCCCCGTCCTGGACAGCTCGAAGACCAGGGGGTTGTCCTTGCCGCTCACTTCAGCACCTCCTTCAGCGCTTCTACGTACCCGTCCATCTCCCGCCGGGTCCTCCGCTCGGTGACCGCAACCAGCAGCGCTCCTTCCGGCATCGCCGGATCCAGGCGGCGGAGCTCCACGCCGGCGAAAAACCCGGCCTCCTCCATCCGCGGCAGTACCTCCGCGGCCTTTCCGGGAAGCGCAACGGCAAACTCGTTGAAGAACGGCCGGTCGTACAGAGCTTTGGCACCCGTGGCTTCCAGCAGGAGGTCGTGGAGATAATGGGCCTTCTGCAGATTCTGCTCCGCGACTTCCCGGATTCCCTGTCTGCCCAGGGCGGCCAGATAGACTGTCGTGGCCAGAGCGGCCAGCGCCTGGTTGGAACAGATGTTCGAGGTGGCCCGCTCCCGTTTGATGTGCTGTTCCCTGGCCTGCAGGGTCAGCAGGAATGCGCGTCTGCCCTCCCGGTCCAGGGATTGGCCGGCGATGCGTCCCGGCATCTTGCGCAGCAGCTTCTCTGCGGCCGAGATGTATCCGACCGAGGGACCTCCGAAATAGGAGGGCAGGCCGCAGGCCTGGGTATCTCCGACCGCGATGTCCGCGCCCCACTCACCCGGCGGTTTGAGCACCCCAAGGGAAAGAGGGTTCGCGGACAGGATGAGAAGGGATCCGTTTTCGTGAACCCTGTCCGCCAGCCCGCCGAGCTCCTCGATGCAGCCCAGATAGTTGGGACTCTGGAGCACCACCGCGGCCACGCCTGAGCGAAGCCTCCGGGCAAGCTCGTCCGGGTCGGTCGTACCCCTGGAGGAGGGGATCTCTTCCAGCTGAACCGGCAGGTTGGCGAAGTGGGTTCGCAGCACCTGGCGGGTGAAGGGGTGCAGGGTGCTCGAATACAGGATGGTGTCGGAATGACGAACGCTGTTCAAAGCCAGGACGCAGGCCTCGCTGACCGCGGTGTGCCCGTCGTACAGGGAGGCGTTGGCCACTTCCAGTCCGGTCAGCTCGCAGATCATGGTCTGGAACTCGAAGATCCCCTGGAGAATGCCCTGGGACATCTCCGCCTGGTACGGGGTGTAGGAAGTGTAGAACTCCGAGCGGGACAGGATGTGATCCACCACCGCGGGGATGATATGGTCGTAGCTGCCGCAGCCGAGAAAGCACACGGGCCGCACGCGGTTGCGTTCGGCCAGAGCGTACATTCTACGGTACACGTCGAACTCCGGGATTCCCTCGGGGATTTCGAGGGGTTTATCGAGGAGCAGTTTCCTGGGAATATCGGAGAACAGCTGGTCGATATCGCCGACACCCACGGCTTCGAGCATCGTTTCGATATCCTCTTCGGTATGGGGAATATAGGCGATCATGGGCTTCGGGTTCCTCTAGTGTCCTTCCTTCTCCTGCTCCACGTGTTTCCGGTAGCTCTGCGCGTCGAGCAGATCATCCAGGCCGGCGGCATCGGAGAAGTGGATGGCGAAGATGAAGGCCTGGTAGGGTTTCTGATTGATCAGCTCGGGAGTGTTCTCCAGCTCCGGGTTGATCTCCTTCACGGTACCGGCCACGGGAGCGTAGATGGCCGAGGCCGCCTTGACCGATTCGACTGTGGCCGCCTCCTCGCCCTTTTCGTAGCTGTCCCCGGCTGCGGGCATCTCCACGTAAACGATATCCCCCAGCTGTTCCTGGGCGTAGTCGGTGATGCCGACGTAGGCCACATCTCCCTCCACCCGTACCCACTCATGGGTCTCGGCGTATTTGAGATCTTTCGGTATCTCCACCTCTTTCCTCCTTGGATATGAGCTGTCCCGCTACAAGACGTAGGGGACTTCGAGATTATAACCTTTGTACACGACGAAAGTCTCCGCGGAGCTGACCTCCTCGATCCGGTCGACCTCCTGGGTGTAGAACTCCAGCAGTCCGAACTCATCCCGCAGCAGTACCGTGAGGATGAGATCGTAGCGGCCGGTCACAACGGCCACTGACACCACCCCTCTCAGCCGGCTGAACTCCTCCCCTTTCTTGACCAGGTTCATGGTGTTGAGCTTGATGCCGACCAGCACGACCCGGTGTCCCGGGACCTTCTCCGGGTCGATCAGGCCGGTGATGGACAGCGCCCCATCCTGGACCATCTGCTGAACCCGGGAGCGCACCGTGTTCTCCGTGATCGAAAGGTCTTCCGCGATCTCCTTGAAGGATTTCCGGCCGTCCTGAAGATGCCTGATGATGGCAATGTGGGTCCGGTCGATCTTCATCGACACCAATCATATTCTCTGTTGCGTTTTCAGTCAATTATCCTATATAATATTTATGTAAATATAATTATTTTTCTATATTTTTAGGTAAACAGAAAAGCAAAAAGAGATACCAACAATGAACCACCTAGGTCCGTACAGACCCTTCCGCTTTTTCCTGATCGACTTCCTGCTCACCTGGGTCCCCCTTTGGCTGGCCGTGGACGGAATCAACAGGGGATGGTTCGACTTCAACCTGATCTTCATGGGCGCGGCCGGAATCAGCGCGGTCCCCGCCGCCCTGATCATGATCTACACCTCCGGAAGCCGGGAGTTGGTGCGGGACTTCTGGCGACGGGCACTGAATCCCGCACTGATACCCGGGTTCTGGTGGGGGGTCACCGTATTGTTCGTTCCGCTGCTCATGCTCCTGTCGGTGTTCATCTCCCTGGCCTTCTCAGGTTCCCTCTCCCAACTCCTCCCGAACGAGGGGTTGCTGAGCGCTCCGCTGGGATTCGTCCTGCTGCACCTGCTGTACGGCCCGCTTCCTGAGGAGTTGGGCTGGCGGGGCTACGGCGTCGACAGTCTGCGCAGCCGGATGAACGGGTTCTGGGCAAGTATCACCTTCGGCCTCATCTGGCCTTTTTGGCACCTTCCCCTGTTTTTCATCGAAGGTTCTTATCAGCAAGCCCTTCTCTGCCAGCCTGTGCCGCTGTTCTTCTACCTGGCCGGTATGATACCCCAGGCGATCATCATGAACTGGATCTATTTCCACGCGAACAGGAGCATCATCACTGCTGTCGTGTTTCACTTCCTGATCAACTTCGTCGGTGAGGCCTTTCACATCAACCAGTTGACGAAATCGATCGCCGGCGCGCTGTTCACCATCGCAGCGGTCCTCATTGTGATCTTCGACCGGGACACCTTCTTCCGCAGGGCCTATCCCGCCGGAGCTCAGCTCGACCGGATGGAAGGCGGGACTGCGGGAAAGCAGTAGATTCTCTTCGTCCCGTAATCAGTGCCGAAGATGCGGCCGGATATAGACGCATCGGAATCAGACGAATACAATCTCCAGGGATCATGAAACAGGGACTGGTGCAGATCTACACGGGGGACGGCAAGGGCAAGACAACCGCAGCCCTGGGCCTGGCGCTGCGGGCTGCGGGAAGGGGCCTGAAGGTGTTCATCGGCCAGTTCGCCAAGGGAATGTTCTACGGAGAGCTGGCGGCGCTCCAGCGCTTTGCACCGCACATCACCCTGCACCAGTACGGGCGCAAGTGCTTCATCCGCGACGAACCAAAGGAAGAGGACATCCGGCTTGCCCGGGAGGGGTGGAAGGAAATCCAGGGGATCCTGAAGACCGGCGAATACGACCTGCTGATCCTGGACGAGATCGGCATAGCCCTGCACTATCATCTCGTCTCCCTCGAGGAGTTGAAGGAGCTGCTCCGTATGAAACCGGACAGCGTGGAGCTGGTGTTGACCGGCCGGAAGATACCGGAGGCGCTCTTCGAGCAGGCCGACCTGGTCACGGAGATGCGGGAGATCAAACACTACTACAAT
>JAFGQJ010000301.1 GCA_016935715.1 Spirochaetales bacterium | reverse complement strand
GGCGATAGACGTTGACAAGGGCCGGGAATAACAGTATATATTCAGGGACATTCATGCTGGAACGAATTTCGGATAAAATCACCGACGTTGTACGCCAGATTTCCGGCAAAGCGCACATCTCCGAGAAGAATATCCAGGATGCGATCGCGGAGATAAAGCTGGCGCTGCTGGAAGCGGACGTATCGCTGCGCGTCGTCCGCCGTTTCGTCAATCGGACGACGGAGGAGGCTCTAGGAGAGAAGGTACTACGATCCGTAGCCCCGGGACAGCAGTTCGTCAAGATCGTGCACGAGAAGCTGGTTCAACTGCTCGGAGACAGCCGGCAGGAGCTGAGGCTGAAGGGGCCGGACACCCTTTCGGTCATCCTTCTGCTCGGCCTGCAGGGTTCGGGAAAAACGACCACGGCGGCCAAACTGGCCGTTTCCCTGCAGAAGGCGGGCAGAAAGCCGATCCTGGTGGCCGCGGACCTGGTAAGGCCCGCCGCGGTGGAGCAGCTGTCCATCCTTGCCGGGCAGGGTGGGATAGCGATCTACAAGGAGGCGGAGAAAGATCCCGTCAGGGTGGTCACCCGGGCACTGAAGACGGCCTCCAGGCAGCAGTACGACACGGCGATCATCGATACCTCGGGGCGGCTGCAGATCGACTCCGCGATGATGAAGGAGATCCAGGCCGTCAAGAAGGCGGCTTCGGCGGATGAAATCCTGCTGGTGGCGGACGCCATGACCGGCCAATCCGCCGTGGACATCGCCAAAGCCTTCGACGAGCAGCTGGACCTGACCGGCGTGATCCTGAGCAAGTTCGACTCGGACGCGCGCGGCGGTGCGGCGCTCTCGGTGAAGAGCATCACCGGCAAACCGATCAAGTTCATCGGGATCGGGGAGAAGCTGGATGATCTGGAGCCCTTCTATCCAGAGCGCATCGCCACCCGGATCCTGGGCATGGGGGACGTGGTCAGCCTGGTCGAAAAGGCTCAGAGCGCCATCGATGCCCGGGAGGCGGAGCAGCTCCAGGAGAAGATTGCCAGGGCCAGCTTCACCCTGGAGGACTATCTGGATCAATTTCGCCGGATGCGAAAGATGGGCAGCCTGCAGTCCCTGATCGAGCTGATCCCGGGCGCACGGGGCGCGGTGGATGAAAGCCGGATCGACGAGGGGGAGATGACGCGTGAGGAGGCGATCATTCTCTCCATGACCCGGGCGGAACGTCTCAATCATCGGATCATCGGCCCGAGCAGGAGAAAACGGATCGCCAGAGGAAGCGGCACGGCGGTGTACGACGTGAACAAGCTGTTGAAGAAATTCGACAAGGCACGATTGATGATGAAAAAAATGACCAGGAACAAGAAAACCCAGGCGGCTTTCCTGTCTCAGTTTGGTCAGGGCGCCTAACTCAAAGAACCATTTTAGGAGGCAGACGTTGAGCGTACGGATAAGACTGAAGCGGTTTGGCACCAAGCGCAGACCCTACTATCGGATCGTGGTGATGGATTCCCGCAGCCCCAGGGACGGGAGAACGATCGAGGAGGTAGGTTTCTACCACCCGATCGAGATCGAAGAAAAACAAATCCAGGTGAAGGAGGAGCGTGTTCGGGACTGGCTGAACAAGGGCGCTCAACCCAGCGATACAGTCAGAAAACTGCTGAACAACATCAATTTCCGAATCAAGTAGCTACCAGGAGGCGCGTGTGGAAAAGGAGCTAGTGGAATACATTGCCAAGTCACTGGTTGACGATCCCGGCGGAGTTGTGGTGAACATGATCGAGGGGGAAAAATCTACCATCCTCGAGCTGAAAGTCTCGGAAGGGGATATCGGAAAAGTCATCGGAAAGCATGGTCGGATAGCGAAAGCAATACGGACCATCCTGAGTGCCTCTGCGACGAAAACGGGAAAAAGGGTGGTGCTGGAGATACTCGACTGAATTACATAGATGGTTCATGAAGATCGTGCCCGCCTGTTTGCAGTCGGCAGGATCCAGACGAGTCACGGGCTGAAAGGGTATCTGAAGATCAAGAGCCTGTCGGGAGAAACCGGCCATCTGCTTCGGCTGAAGGGCGTACAGATCGGCACCGCGGGAAAACTCGTGTTCTTTGACGTGGAGGACGTGCGGTCGGCGGCAGGTGCCGTGCTCCTGAAGCTCGCCGGTGTCGACGATCGCGAGACGGGAGACGGGTTTCGCGGGCAGTTGATCTGGGTCGGCAGGGAAGAGGCCAGCGAGCTAGGCGAAGAGGAGTACTACATCGCCGATCTCCAGGGCTGCCTCTGCTACCAGGGTGCGGCTTTCATCGGCCGGGTGGTGGCCGTTCCCGAGGGAGGAGGCGGGGATTTCCTGGAACTGGAATCGAGGGAAGGGAAGCTGCTGATCGTTCCCTTTTCCAGACATTTTGTCGGCACGGTTGATGTGGCCGAACGGCGGATCGAGCTCACAGAGGCGTACGAGCTGCCGTGATCTTCCACATCTTGACCCTGTTTCCGGAGATCTTCGACGGCTACAGAGGCTCCTCGATTCTTGCCAGGGCTTTGGAGCGCAGTCAGGTAAAGCTGGATCTGATCAACATCCGGGACTTTGCCCGGGACCGGCACAAGAACTGCGACGACGCCACCTACGGCGGCGGCCCCGGAATGGTGCTCAAACCGGAACCTCTGGCAGCTGCGCTGGAGTCGGTTCCCGGGGTGAAGCGGAAACGAACGCGGGTCGTTTATCTGACGCCCTCGGGCAGGTTGTGGTCCCAGAAGGCGGCCGAGGAATTCGCCGGGCAGAAGAGGCTGGCTCTGATCTGCGGGCGCTACGAGGGGATCGATCAGAGGATCATCGACTTGTTCGTTACCGACGAGATCTCGGTGGGTAACTATATACTGAGCGGCGGAGAAGTGGCCGCCATGGTCCTCATCGACACGGTCGTGCGCCTGATCGACGGGGTCATCGCGGCCGATTCCCTGGCCGACGAGAGTTTTTCCGCGGGATTGCTCGAATATCCGCAGTACACGCGTCCGGCGGAATTCCGGGGGCACCGTGTCCCGGAGGTCTTGCTGTCGGGAAACCATGCGGATATCGAACGATGGCGGCGTGAGAAAAGCCTCGAAAAAACCCGCAGGTTCAGGCCCGAGCTGGCGCGGGACGAGGCGTTGGAAATGGATAGGGACAACAAAGGTAAGAGGAGACCAGGATGAGCAAATTGCGATTGGTTGAAGCAGAACAGATAAGAAGCGATCTGCCCGATTTTTCGATCGGGGATACGCTGAAGGTGCATTACAAGATCATCGAAGGAAAGAACGAACGGGTCCAGGTATTCGAGGGGCTGTGCATCGCCATGAAGAGGGGGGGGATCCGCAAGACCTTCACTGCGCGCAAGATTTCCTACGGCGTGGGAGTGGAGAGAACCTTTCCGCTGAACTCGCCGAGGATCCAGAAGATAGAGATCAGCCGCAGAGGACGCGTGCGCAGAGCCAAACTGTACTACATACGCGACCGTGTCGGGAAATCGGCAAAGGTTGCCGAGCTCATAACCAGGAAGCAGACGAAGGAAAAGGACAAAGTCTGATCCATCTGGATGAAGCCCGTCCCTGTTGACCTGAAGCTCAACCTGAACGCCGGATCCGAGCTTTCCCTGCGATCCGGCGATTCTGTTGTTGTGAGGGTCATCAAGCAGCTGAGCGCAAACAAGTGGGCCGTCGGGATCCGCGGGCGGGTTCTGCCGGCGGTCTCTCGGGTGGAGCTTGCCCCCGGGCAGCGTCTGCGGGCGCTGGTGGAGATCAGCCGCGGACGGATCACCCTGAAGATCTCCGGACAGCCCGCCGATCCGATCCGGGAGCTGATCGCCCGCCAGGGATTCACTCCGAACCAGACGCTGGAGGCCGTGGTATCGGCACTGCTGCGCAGCGCCGTCGCTGCAACGCCGGAGCGCGTGCAGCAGGTCCGTCTCCTGCTGGAACGGATGAAGCTCGATCCGAAGAAGTTCGCCCGCCTGCTGGCCATCATGCTGGAAAAAGGAATCGATCTCAAATCACGGGGCCTGGAGCAGCTGGTCTCGCTGCTGGGTTACGGGGAACGGGAGCCGGAAGGGGGGGAGGAGAAGAAAAGGCGCATGCCCCGGGACTCGGAGAAAATGACGGCGCAGCTGCGCAAGGACATCGGGGAAACCGCCGGCGCGAAGGGAAGCAGCCTGCAGGTTTTCAACCACCTGCGCTGCGCAGAGCACACCTGGATCGTCATTCCCTTCCGCTACGGCTACGAACCCGCCGGCCTGCTCTGCGGGGCGATCCGCCTGCGCTACGACGTGCGCAAACGCCGCACGGACAGGATGATCCTGGCGGTTCGCAACGCATCGGGAGACAAGTGGTCGTTCGTGCTGGAAAACAGGCGTGAGCCCAGGCTGCATCTCTTCGGCGATCCGTCGCGAAAGGGGCGGGAAATCAGGGCGGAGCTCGACGTTTTGCGGTTAAAATTACAAAACCTCGGCGTCAAAATTGACGATACTATACGTGAAGACCAAATCTTCGACGGCTTTGATTTGCCCTGGGAGGAGCTTTCCTATCGCAACATCGATACGGTACATTGAACGCGAACAGATATGGAAAAAGCAGCAGCGATACAGTATAACGACGATATGCCGGCTCCCGTAGTCGTTGCGGCGGGCAGGGGGGCGCTGGCAAAACGGATCAAGGAGATCGCCCTTGAGGAAGGGATCGAGATCGTGGATCAGCCGGAACTGGCGGACGCTCTGGTAGAGCTTCCCCTGGGAAGTCTGATACCCGAGCAGTTCTACAGGATCGTCGCCGAAATCCTGGTGTACGTACGCAGGGTATCATAGGGGTCAGAATGAGAGCGATAAAAGTAATCATGTTGCTTCCCGGGATGAAGTTCGACCAGCCGGTCTACATAGAGGGCGACAACCTGCTGGTTCCCGCCGGGGTTGCGATCAAAGAAAAGGACATCGAGCGTCTGAGCCGCTGGGACATCGAGGAGGTGTTCACCGACGGAAACGAGATCGTGGATCCCCCGAAGGACGGAACTTCCAGGCTCAAGGAGGCCCCAACCTGGCTTCCCAAGAAGGAGGAGAAACCCCGCCGGATCCATCGAAGCGCCGTAGACAAGATGGATGCCATCTTTCAGGATATCGCCGACGGCACCTCCCTCAATCACGAACCCATCGATACGCTGGTCAAGGAGCTGCTGGACGTGGTGCGCCAGCACAAGAATGAGATGATCCAGCTGATTCTGCTCGGAGAGTGGCTGGAGCGAAAGTTCAGCGTGAGCGCGATCAACTGCATGATCATCTCCGCGGTGATCGGCACGAACATGCGTCTGGCTTCCCACAGGCTGCTCCAGCTGGCCACCGGGGCGCTGCTGCACGATGTGGGCATGCTGAAGGTGGAGAGGGATATCCTCCAGAAGCAGGGCGGTCTGTCCAGCGATGAGCTGACCAGGATCCGCACCCACCCGGTGCTGAGCTACCAGATCATTTCAAAGGACATGAAGTACCCGGAGGAGATCGCGCTCATCGCTCTACAGCACCACGAGCACTGGGACGGGCGGGGCTATCCCAGGGGGCTGAAGGGCGATGAGATCACCCTGTTCGCCCGTATCGTGACCGTGGCTGACGCTTATGAAGCCATGGTCAGCGAGCGCCCCTACAGAAATTCGATGATCGGGTACACCGCCATGAAGAACGTGCTCAGCGACAACGGGCGGCACTTCGATCCCCAGGTCCTGAAGGCGTTTCTGGAAAGCATGGGGATCTTCCCGATCGGAAGCATCGTCCAGCTGAACAACTCGAGCATCGGACGGGTCGGCGAAAATCACCCCGCCGCTCCCCTGCGGCCGAAGGTCGAGCTGGTCATCGATGAGTTCGGCAACCAGATCGAGGGCAGCGAGGTCGTCGATCTGCTGGCCAGGAAGAATCTGTTCATCGTCAAGGCGATCGACCCCAAGTCGATTGGGGAAGCTGGGGAATGAACCGGTGGCAAATAGGCAGGGAGGGGGAGAAGAGGGCGGAGCGGTATCTCAGCGAACGGGGATACACGGTACGGGAGAGAAACTTTCGCAGCCGGCGGGGTGAGATCGACATCATTGCCGAAAAGGGCGAGCGTATCGTATTTGTCGAGGTAAAGAACTGGGACTATCTGGGCAGCGGAGATTTGGAGTATGCAATCGATCGGCGCAAGCAGCAGAAGATCCTCGAAACCTCCCGTTACTACCTCCACATCCATCCGGAGTTCCGGCACAAGAGGCTCGGATTCGACGTCCTGCTGGTATCACCAAAGACACCCAGGGTCATTCATTATGAGAACGCTTTTACGAGCTGAAGGCGGGGTATAGAGTTTTGGTTAGGATAGCGAAAAAGACGGATCCGCGGCGCCTGGCAGAGTTGAAGAAGAAGATCAACGACGAGAGGTACCTTGCCGTGGCCATCAG
>JAFGQJ010000300.1 GCA_016935715.1 Spirochaetales bacterium | reverse complement strand
TGATCCTCCTTCTCTGCATCACTGCAGCGGCCTGGTCGGCGGGAATCGATGTGGTCGTCATGGTGGACATCTCGGAGAGCATGTTCCCGGTGTTCGATGACGTGGTCAACTATCTGCTGCGGGATCTGCTGGAAAACAGGCTTCACACCGGAGACTCCTTTCATCTGCTGAGCTTTGCCGACTTTCCCGAGGAGGAGATCCGCACCGACATCGAGGACAGGGCGGATCTGACCACCGTGATCGACAGAATCCTGCTGCTGGAACCCCTGGGACAGTACACGGACCTGGTCGCCGCGGTTGATTTCCTCTACGCCTATACCCGCGCGATCCCGCAGGAGAACAGGAAGCTGGTCCTCCTGCTCACCGACGGCATCCACGACCCGCCTCCGGGAAGCCCCAACCGGCTGGATGAGAAGGATGTGCTGGCCAGATTGCTCGAGTCGAGCGAAAAGATCAGGCGCGAAGGATGGGATGTCCACATCCTGCGCATGCCTTCAGAGGCTCAACCTCAGGGTGCGGACCGCGCAGGCGCCGTGCCGGGGGAGGACCGCGCGGGCGCCGCGCAGGGTACGGACCGCGAGGGCGCCGAGCCGGGCAGCGCGGAATCGGGACAGGATCTGCTGGATCAGCTGTCCGAGCAGCTGGAGACCGACGTACTGACCTACGAAGAGGTGGGAAAAGAGAGCCTCACCGATCAGCTCACCGGCTTCTCCACCATCGACTTTCCCGGCCCCCTCGGGCCTGTCCGGCGGTGTTTCGACGCCTCTTTCACCGTCAACAACCATGCCCGGGAAGCCCTGAGCTTCACCCTGGTGGGAGTGGGCAGTCCGTCCGGAGGACTGCTGAGACGCCCCGTCTCCGTTACGGTTCCGCCGGCCGGGACGGCGGATCTCGTCGCCCCGCTGCGCCTGCCCCGCCCGATCGAGGCGGGCAGGCAGCATCTCGGCATTGCGCTGGAGTTCGACGATCCGCAGGTACGGATTTCCCCGCTGCAGGGCGCGCTGGAGTTCGAGTATATCCCTCGGCTCGCCCGGCTGAACGTTTTCCTGCGGGGAGCCTGGCAGCGGGTGTCCCTGACCTGGTTGCTCTACGCCCTGGGAGCGCTGGTCCTGATCGGCGTGATCATCCTGCTGGTATTCGTGATTCGCCACCGGATGCAGGACGCCGCCTTCGACCGTCTGTTTGCCGGCGTTGCCGAAACGAGAAAACGGCGGCTCGGCATTCGCCCACTGATCCTGAAGGTGGATACGCAGAATCCCAACATCGGCACCCGCAATATCCACCCGGTTCCGCCCGGTTCCCGGCGCAGCGTGGGCGGCGACGGCTCGACTTTCCTGATCTACTACGTCCCGATGCCCAGGCGGATCGGGGAGATCCGCAATGACGGCAAGCGCTACCTCTTCGTGCCCAGGAAGGCGGAATACTTCCCCGACCTGAGCAAAACCCTTGCCGATTGCCTGGACAAGCCGATTCGGGCGGTTTCGGCCAGAGGGCGGGAGATCACCTTCCATTTCCACGAGTACATCTCTCCGCTCGAGGAGCTCAACAAGCTGATGCGCTCGGTTCCCAAGTATCACATCGGGGACGTGCCTCTCAAGCAATCCCCGGCCGGCGGGGGATCCGGGGACTCTGAAAAGGGGAAGTAGAGACAGGAGCACGAAGCCCTGCGAAAATCACGGCCATGAATTCGACCCGGCGCATCGAAAAGGCGGTCGGGGGCGAGCTGCCCGATTGCGTACCGGTGGCTCCCTATATGGGGAACTTCGGTGCCAGGCTGGCTGGGGTGCCCATAGACCGCTACTGCACCTCCGGCCGGCTCATGGCCCAGGCCCAGTACCGGGCGTGGGAGCTGTGCGGCCAGGACGTGCTGGTCGCGCAGTCGGACAACTACTACATCGCCGAAGGGTTCGGCCTGAAGGTCGAACATCACCCGGACGGCACGCCCACGCCGCGGGGAGCGCTGGTCCGGGAACCGCGCCACATCGCTTCCCTGCAGGTTCCCGACCCCCGCAGAGACGGGAGGATGCCGGTCTACCTGGAAGCGGTGGAACGGCTCTGCGGGATGGTCCGGGGCGAGGCGATCGTTCGCGCCCCTGGAACCGGTCCCCTGTCCCTCGCGGGCCATCTCATGGGAACGCAGAACTTTCTCACTCGGCTCGGGCTCCTGGATATCGAGCCGGATGCGGATGCCGAGAACGCGCTCGTGGAGCTGCTCGGGCTCACCACGCAGGCTCTGATTCTCTTTGCCCGGGCCTGCCTCGAATCGGGAGCCCGGATCGTTCAGGCCGGCGACTCGCTGGCCTCCTCGGATATGATCTCACCCGAAATGTACCGCAAGTGGGCCTTTCCCTTCGAGCGCAGGTTTTTCCAGGCGATCAACGATCACTGCAGGGAGCGCCGTGCGTTTTCCCTGCTCCACATCTGCGGCGACAATTCACGAATTCTCCAGGATATGGCCGCCACCGGCGCCATGATCGTGGAGATCGATTCGAAGGTGAGCCTTGGTCTGGCTAAAAGGGAGATCGGAGCCCGGGCATGCATCATGGGGAATCTGGACCCGACAACCGTGCTGCTGCAGGGAAGCGCGGCGTCGGTGCAGCAGGCAGCACTTCAGGCCATCCGGGACGCTGGTGAAAACGGCGGCTTCATCCTGGGCTCGGGATGCGAAGTGCCCCCTGATACGCCCCTGGAAAACATCAAGGCCACGGTCCGTGCAGCCAGACAGGCCCGCTACCCGTTCGGGGATCCATTCGGGGAGCCGCCCGTTAGCCCGCCCGGGATCTGAACGGGCTCAGGCACCGCTGTCTACAGGCGCTCGAGAACCGAGAGGGCCGTGTTCCGTGCGGCCGGGTAGGGATCCTCCGTGGAGATCTTCTCCACCTTCTCCCTGAGGCTTCGCAGGCGGTTTCTCTCGATACCCCTCAGTGCGTAGATGCGGACGTAGACGTTGGGGCTGTCCAGGAAGCGCTCGTAGAACCACTTCAGACCGGCAGCCTCGGTCGTGGACAGTTTCCTGGCGGTAAACTCCACCACCTTCTGGTCCCTGCTCTCCCACTCCTGCTCCACCACCTCTCTGAACGTGTCCAGGTTGTCCCGCAGGGCATTCTCCGACAGAGCCGTGAAGGCCGCCTCCCGGTACAGCAGCAGGGCCGCCCCGTCGCCGTACAGATCCCGCAGGTACTCGAAGGCCCGGGGCGTCCCGATGACGCCGAGGGATTCGATCGCCTGCAGGCGCACCGGCCGCTCCGGATCCTGCCTGGCCTTGTAGATCAGGATCTCCACGCTGTCCTTTGCCTGTTCGTTGGCCAGCCCTTTGGCTGCGGCGACCCTGACCCGGGCATTGGAATCCCTCAGGCCCTGCTGGAGCAGGCCCTCCACCTCGCTCATGTCGAAGGCGCCGAGAGCCGAAGCTGCATAGGCCTTGATCAGGCTGTCCGATTCGGAAAAAACAGCCCGCAGATGGGGGATTGCCCGGGCTTCCCCGATCTCTCCCAGGGAGGCCGCCGCATACATCCTCCAGATGCGCTCTTCGTCTCTGTTGTCCAGGATCTCGATCAGCACATCCACCGCGCCGGCATACTCCATCTTGCCCAGGGCCAGGATGATTTCCGGCTTCTGCTCCGCCGGATAATCCAGATCCTGCAGCCGCTCGGCCAGCAGTTGCCCGGCCTCCGGGCCGCCGACCTCCCCCAGGCCGGTGATCGCCGTCTCCGCGACCTGCGTTTCCCGGTGGTCCACGTAGTCCAGCAGGCGGGCCTCGAGCCCAGCGGAGCGGATGGCCGTGAGGTAGCGGATGCAGGCTACGATCAGGCGCTCATCCTCGGCCAGCTCCCGGTCCAGGATCCCCACCGCGGCCGCTTCGGCGTCCCGTATCTTCACGGCGGAGAAGTAGTCCAGCACGGCTTTCCGCACCTCGAAGTTCAGGGATTCGGCGAACAGCGCGGCCAGCTCCCCATTGAGGGACTGTTCCTCGCTCTCGGCGATGCTCTCGATGACTTTGAGCACCTCGCTGTCGATTCCGAAGCGCAAGATCTCTCTCCACTGCTCCACGATCGGTCTGTCCTCCTGGCCTTCGGCAGCCGGGACGGCCAGCACCGCCAGGGATACGCTCAGAATCAGGATGAGCAGCCTTTTCATTTCTTCTTTCCTTTCCTCGCAAGCTCTTTGACCACCTCCACCCCCATGAGGCGGTACATGCCGAGCAGGACTGCTCCCGCTGCCGCGATTTCGACCAGAAGCAGGATCAGATTCCGGATGGAGCTGCCCGGCGTCCATGCCGGGGCGCTCAGGCGATTGTAGAGGAGGATGAAGCCGGCGAAGGGCAGCAGGGATGCACCCATCCTGCCCACCGTGCGCAGGATTGCACCCCGCTGCAGGGAACCCAGCGCCTTGCGTGTCCAGACCAGCAGCAGGATGAACCCCCCGGTGAAGGCGATCGAGTTGGCCACGGCCAGCCCGGTAACCCGCAGGCGGGTACCCCTGAGCCAAAGGGAAAGCAGGATGTCGGAGACGCTGACAACCAGCGCCGCGATCAGGGGTTTCCTGAAGTCATGACTGGAGTAGAAGAAGCGCTGCAGGAAGGTGAATCCCCCCAGGCTGAACAGTCCCAGGGAATACCCGGCCAGCACGCTGGATGTTCGCAGGGTTCCGGCCGCCCCGAAAGCGCCCCTCTGCATGGCCACGGCTATGATCTGCCGTCCCATCAGAATATAGGCGATCGCCGCCGGCACGAGCAGAAGCATGATGTAGCGCAGCCCGTAGCTCACCGTTTCGCTCAGGCCGCTGCTGTCCTTCCGGGCCGCCTGTCTGCTCATCCTCGGGAACAGGACCGTGATGATGGAGATGGAGAAGATCCCGAAGGGCAGCTGGAAGAACACCAGTGCGTAGCTCAGAGCGGAGGTGCTGCCGTCCTCCAGGCCGCTGGCCAGCAGGACCGCGATCTGCTGGGTCACCGCGAAAATCGCCGCGGAGCCGAGCACGGGCAGCCAGGCCTTGAGCACACCTCGAAACCGTTCATGCCTGAAGACCAGGTCCGGTTTGAAATCGTATCCCAGCTCGAGGAATCGGGGAAGCTGAAACAGGATCTGGGCGATTCCCCCGCTCAGAACCCCGACGACCATCGAATAGATGCCCATGGACCGGTAGAGAAGCAGCGTGGCGGTGATGACGCACACGGAGAACAGCACCGGCGTCAGGGCGGGAAGTATGAAGATGCCGTGGGAGTTGAGCACCGCCATCAGCACGGCGCTCAGGCTGATGAACAGCAGGTAGGTGAACACCCAGCGGAACAGGCCGATGGAAAGCTGCATCTTTTCGGCGTCGGGAAAGGCCAGCAGGACCCCCACGACCTGCCGCGCAAACACCGCGCAGAGGGCGACCAGGGGTACGAGGATCAAGAGCTGCAGGGAGATCACCTTGCGCGTGATCTGGCGAGCCTCCCGGCCCGTCTCATCCTCCACCAGGGCCGTCGACAGCGAGGGAATGAAGGCGGAGGAAAGTGCTCCTTCGGCCATGAGCTTGCGCAGGTTGTTGGGGATGGTGAACACCGCATTCCAGACGTCCGCGATGCCGGAGGCGCCGAAAAGAGCACCGATCACGGCGATGCGCAGGAATCCCAGGAGCCTGGACAGCAGCGTACAGGCCATGACCAGCACGGTCACCGTCGTGCCGTTGGAGCTGCCCCCGGCCGGCTGGAGAGACTGCGGCTCTGTCATTTGCTGTTGCTCCTCATCCAGTCTGATATTCGGCATGTCGGCGCTCCCCATTCAGTTCCTTTCCCACGCTACCTGCCGCCCCGGTAGCGTTCGAGGTAGCTCTCCTTGAAGGCCCCGAATCCTCCTTCTGCGATGGAGCGCCGGATCGAAACGATCAGGTTCTGGAGAAAAGCGAGATTGTGGTGGGTGGTCAGCATGGCGGCCAGGATCTCTCTGGTCTTGAACAGATGACGGAGGTAGGCCCGGCTGTAGCGCCGGCACACGCTGCAGGGGCAGGCCGGATCGATCGGGTCGCCGTCCATCTTGACCGCTTCGGTCTTCAGCGACAGCGGACCCAGGCTGGTGAAGGCCTGGGCGTTGCGGGCGGTTCGGGTCGGAAACACGCAGTCGAACATGTCGATGCCCTGCTGCACCGCCTCCAGAATGTACTCCGGGGTTCCCACCCCCATCAGGTAGCGGGGACGGTCTTCGGGGATCATCCCGGCGCTCACCGACAGGAATTCCTGAAAGACGGGAAAGCCCTCCCCCACCGACAGTCCCCCGATGGCGTAGCCCGGAAGCTCCAGTTCCAGCAGCTGCTCGGCGCTGCGCCTGCGCAGATCCCTGAAAAAGTTGCCCTGTATGATTCCGAAAAGCTGTCCCGTGTGATCCTGCCCGCACTGCTGCCAGCGGGTTTTGCTCCTCCTCGCCCAGAGAGTGGTCAGCTCCACCGCGTCCTGCGCTTCCTTCTCCCCGATGCCCGGCGGCGTGCACAGATCCAGGGGCATCATCACGTCGCTTCCCAGGACCCGCTGGATGTCGATGACATCCTC
>JAFGQJ010000299.1 GCA_016935715.1 Spirochaetales bacterium | reverse complement strand
GTTTGGAACGCACACGGAGACCAGGTCGATGTCCTCCCGCTCGAACATCTTCTCGTAGCTGGTGTAGGTGTGGGGGATCTTCCATTTGGAGGAAATCTCCTCCAGGTTGTCGATGGCGGCCACGGCCACCAGCTGGGCGTGCTCGTTGCGGCTGTAGGAGTCGCAGTGGAAATCAGCGGCGAATTTCGAGCCGACGATGCCGATGCGCACTTTCTCCATGTCCGACACAGACCTACTTCCCTCTCTTCTTGCGTCCCCGCTTGCCTTTCGAGGCCTGATCGTTCACGGAATCCTCTCCGGCCTCTGCTGCCGTGGTTTGCAGCTGCTCCCTGGTTTCCTCTATATTCTCCACCTTCTCCTCGAGCTTCTTCTCCTTCGCATTCAGCTCCTGCTCCCGGGCTTTGACCTTTTCACCCCGCTTCCGGAACTTGCTTTTACTGACTTTCGAGAAGTAGCGTCCGACGTAGTAGGCGAAGGAGTACAGGACGCCCACGGCGAAGGCCACCAGGGCGATGGCGGTCACGGGCAGCTCCTCGAATTTCCAGCCGAACAGGTTGAAAGGGGTGGTGTAGCCCAGGTTCAGCACGATCAGCACAACCAGGACGACGAGCAGGACTATACTCAAGATAATGCGAAACATATTCGGGTATCCTTATTGAAATCTAAAGAAACAGGACGCCGGGGAAGACGAAGTGGAGCAGGCCGATCACGGCTCCGGCGATGCCTACGGGAATCCGGTAGGTCGCGATCCTCTTGGTGACCTTCTCCACGGATTGTCCGACTTTCTCCCGCACTTCGCCCGCTTTCGGATATTGCCGGAATGCCTCGCCTATGAGGATGATGCCCAGGATGATGCCGGCCGCTGCGGGCAGCAGATCTCCGACAACCACGACATCTTCACCCGGGGAGATAAAGATTAGCTTGAGGACTCCGATTGCCGCGGTTACCAGACCGGCAATAATCTGGATGGTCCTGCTCTTTTGCAGGAACCTGAAACTGCCGAAAAACTCGCTTTTTGTTTTCAGATAATCCGATGACAGTGCCAGACCGGCTACCACCGTTGAAACAACCGTGAGCAGATAAAATTGGGGCATGGCGAACCTCCTTAGTTAGATAACCATAGTATACTTGTAAACAGCGGGGTTGGCAATTAACAGGACGAAAGCGGACTCGATCAACCCGCTACGAGCACGATGAGGGATGATCAATCGTGGCAGTGGCCGTGGGATCGGTCATGCGCCAGGGATTCGGAGGTACTGATGATCAGCTTTCCCTGCTGCACTCCCCGGGTGCCGATCAGGGCATCGCATATCTGCTGAACCTCGTCGTTGCGGCCCCGCACGATCAGGACCTCCAGGCAGCTGTGCTCATCGATGTGGACGTGCAGGGTCGAGATGATGCGATCGTGGTGTTTGTGCTGGAGATCGACGAGGCGGTTGGACAGATCCCCGTGGTCATGGTCGTACACCAGGGTAAGGGTGCCCACCACCTCCGCGTCGGGCTTCTCCCGGACCTCCGCCTCCAGCAGCATCCCCCGGATCAGATTGCGCAGAGCCTCCGAGCGGTTGGCGTAGCCCTTCTTCCCGATCAGGGCGTCGAAACCTTCCAGCAATTCCTCCTCGATCGAGACGCCGAAGCGCACCACCTTGGACATACGCGATTCCTTACGATCCTTCGCCGTAGCGCTTTTCGATGGCCAGCAGCTCCCGCTCCGCCGCCTCGTCCAGAACCGGTGCCCGATCCCGCGCCAGGATCGCCTCCACCCGGTCCTCGGCCCGGCTGACCAGATCGGCCCTCTCATCCGCGCTCATGCGCTGTACCCGAACCAGACACTCGGGCAGGAAAACCTGCTCCCGGAAATGGGAGAAGGTGTGATCCGTGTCCAGAAATGACCCGCAGATCCCCACCCGTCGAACCTCTTCCACGGCCAGGGATTCTTCGTCCGTGGAAAATCCCTTCAGGTAGCGCCGCACCGCCGCGATGATCTGATCATCGATCACCGCCTGTACGGGGGAGATGGTCTTCTCCGATTCCACCTGTCCGACGCCCCAGATGGTGCTCACTCCCGCCTGGGTGTGGGTGACCGCGGCCAGCATCTTCTCCAGCGCGTTTTGGGCGTCGCAGTGCAGCGAATCGGTGCACATCCAGGACACCGAGGGCAGTCCGTAGTGGCGGGCCAGCTGAGCTCCGGCAACGGCGAGAAGCACGTTTTCCGGACCGCCGGTCACGGCGAAACCCTGGCGCATATCCATCACGTGGGCGAAGCCGAGGTTGAACAGGCAGGGCCGCCCCGGCTCCATCAGCTGGTTGGCCACGATGCCGGCCAGGATCTCCGCCGTGCCCACGGACGCAGTTCCGGCCAGGGTCACCGGCGCCGAGGCACCGGCCATGGGCTCTCCGTTCACCGTCACCGGAATGCCGTGACCGGCGGTCATCCGGAAGACCCCTAGGGCCAGGGAGGTCCAGCGCAGGGGTCCGTGGGCGGTGAATCCCATGCTGAACAGCGGCGCCTCCCGGAGGCTGCGCCCGCCGGCCAGCACCCTGGCCATCTCGAGCATCGCCTGCCCGCCGCGGGGGGAGAAGGAGAGGGCGCGCAGGTGTTTGCCGGTGTTCTGGGCCATGATGCGGAAACCGACGAAATCCCGGTGGGGCGGAGGCGTCTCCTCGGTGGAGGTGCCCACGATCACGTCCACCTGGTCCAGGGCGTCGATGATCCGCGTGAAATCCGCGAGATCCTTCTGCCGGATCGAACGGAAGCCGTGCCTGTCCAGGTAGAACAGGGCCGCCCCGGTCCAGAAGCGGGAGGGCGAGCCCGCGCCGACTGCCTGGATCCCGCCCCTGCGGTCGGCAAACAGCACCTCCCGGGGCGCCAGCGCCAGGTACTCGTCGATCATCGACGAGGGGAGCCGTGCCACCATGGGCTTCCCGCCGGGCTTCGCCCCCGCCTGGAGCGCGGCCGAGTAGACCTGCTCGTCCTCCAGCATGATGCCCGGATCTTCCAGCAGGGCTCGAGCGGCCCGGTCGATCTTCCAGATCTGATCCTCGGTCAGATGAAAAACGCCGTTCATGCCCCTACTCCTCTATCCCGAGATAGGCCTTCTTGACTATCGGGTCCGCGGCTATCTTCCTGCCCTCTCCCTGGCTGACGATCCTCCCCGTCTCCAGAACGTAGGCATAGTCCGCTATGGACAGGGCCTTCTGGGCGTTCTGCTCCACCAGGAGGATCGTGTGCCCCGCCCTGTTGAGGTCCTCTATCATCTTGAACACGCCGAGCACGAACAAAGGAGCCAGCCCCAGGGAAGGCTCGTCCATGACGAGCACTTTGGGCTGGGACATCAGGGCCCGGCCGAAGGCCAGCATCTGCTGCTCCCCGCCGGAAAGGGTCCCGCCGAGCTGGTTCTGGCGCTCCTCGAGGATCGGGAAGAGATGGAACACCCGCTCCATGCTGCGCTCGATCGTCCGCTTGTCCCTGACGATGTAGGCGCCCAGGATCAGGTTCTCCTTCACCGTGATCGTGGGAAAGATCTTGCGTCCCTCCGGCACCTGGACGATCCCCCTCTTCACGATCTCCTGGGGTGGAAGATGCAGGCTCTCCCCGTCCTGGGAGATCGTCCCGGCGTGGATCTTCACCATCCCGCTGATTGCGTTGATCGTTGTGGACTTGCCGGCGCCATTGGCCCCCACGATGCTGAT
>JAFGQJ010000048.1 GCA_016935715.1 Spirochaetales bacterium | reverse complement strand
TCGTGGTGGAAAAGGACCTGTCCTTTCTCCGCGCCGTTTTGGAGCATCTCGACCTGCGGCGCGTTCTCCTGGATCCCAGGGTACGGTTCCTGGTCGAACGGCCGCCGGAGGAGGTCAAGAAATTCCTTCTCTCCGACTATCTCCCGGCGATCTATGGTAACCTCAAGACCGTACCGCTGCGGCCCAGCGTCGAAGCCGGCGGCAGGTACTACACCGACCTGATGCGGGAGATTCAGGAACTGATCGGCATGGTGGCGGACGACTACACGGTGCAGGCCCAGTTCGGGAAAAAATGGTACGTGAACACGCTGGCCAACCTGCCCGCGGTACAGGAATCTACCGTCACCGTGAAACCGGTTCGCCGGGCTTTCATCACCGGGGCAGGCCCTTCGCTGGAATGCCAGATCCCCGCTCTGCGCGAAATCAGGGACAGCGGATTTCTCATCGCCTCCGACACCTCGCTGCCGGCGCTTCTGGGGCACGACATCCTGCCAGACCTGGTGATCTCCATAGACTGCCAGCTGGTCAGCTATCATCACTTCCTCCAGGGTCTGCCGCAGCAGGTGCCGCTGCTTCTGGACCTGGCCTCCCCGCCGGTGCTCACCCGAATGAGAGGGCGGAGCGCCTTCTTCGCCAGCAACCACCCCCTGTCCCTGTACCTTGGCTCCCACTGGCGTCCGCTTCCCTATATCGATACCTCCGGCGGCAATGTCTCCCATGCCGCCGTTTCCCTGGCCCGATTCCTAGGCGCGCGGGAGATCTATCTCCTCGGCGTGGATTTTTCCTATCCGGAAGGCAAAGCTTACTGCAGGGGCACGTATCTGTATCCCCTGTTCCGCTCCCAGGAATCCCGGCTCGCTCCTCTGGAAAGCCTGTTTCTGTCTTTCATCATGAAGAGCACGGCGATCATGCGGGACCGGGTCCAGGGCGCCCTGCGCTACACCACGCGGCCGCTGATCGGCTACAAGGAGAGATTGGAGAGATACCTGCAGGCCTCCGGCGCCCGGATTATCCAGCTTCCGGGCAAGGGCGTGCCGCTCGAATTGGAGACGGAGATGCCCGGCAGCGGAGGCGACCGGGGACGGATGCTGGCCGCCGGGGCGCCGAAGACGGATTGGCGGGTCTTTCTGCGGGATTACCTGCGGGCTCTCCAATCCCTGCCCCGCCCTTCACCTCCGATCAGCCGTTATCTCTACGAGCTGGACGAGCAGCAGCGCGCCCTCTGGGTGACCCTTTATCCGGCCGCAGCGGCCTTTCGCGAGCACGACCCGCGGGATCTGAACCGGGAGCACAAACTGCTGCGCAGGGTCAGGGAATGGTCGATCGAGGTGGCTAAGCGGTTTTCGGGTAGATGATCCCCGCATAGCCCACGAAGAAGGGGCCCGGCGACAGATCGTAGCTGGTCCGGTATTCCAGAAGCTTTCCCACTTCCGCCCCCTGCTGTTGAGCGAAACGGGCCGCCGCTACCGCGCCCCCGATGGAACAGGCCGATTGCTCTCTGACGGCCAGCTCCACCGCTTTTTCGAGCTCCATGCCCAGCAGGGCCTCCACTACGCGGCGGTCGTTGACCTCCTTCACCCATTTCACGGCCTGGGGTCCGCTTCCCCGGGGAGAAAAACCGTAATTTTCTCCATAGTGGGTCAGATCCGTGGAACCCAGTACCGCGATCTTCCTGTCCAATCGCTCCGCCGCCCTGGCCAGCTCCACGCCCAGCTGAAGCGCTTCTTCGGAGGGAGAGGCGCGCAGGTGAAGAGCCCGGGCTCCGGGATGGATGTACTTCAGCAGAGGGAGCTGGATCTCCACCGTGTTGTCGGCGTAGCGATCCTCCCGCAGCCGGAGGGCGGCGCGCAGCGCTTCGAGCAACTCCAGATCGGCGTCCAGCGCACCGAGCGGCGTTTCGTAGCCTTCCTCGAACGCCGCCAGCAGACCGGAATTGGGCGCCAGATGTCCCCCCACCACGACGATTGTCTGCGCTTCGGCTGACAGGCTTCGAATGACGCGGCAGGCGATGGAGCCGGAGAAGCTCCAGCCCGCATGGGGCGCGATCCCGGCAACGGCGCCGTCAGCCGATTCCGCGGCGCTGCTGCACAGCTCCTCGATTTCCCGCGCCGTCTGCTTCTCTCCGGCGGGATACCAGCCGGGCGGCAGGCTCCTCGCTCGTACCTTCATGCCTCTGCCTCCTTCAGCTAAAAAGTGTGTACTTCTGCAGGCGATCTGCCTATAATAGTAGTAGGATGAATCGGCGGATCCTCACGTTTTATTATATCATAAGTATGCTGTTTCTGCTATTTATGCTCCTTTTCGCAGCGTACCGGCTAAAGATCACGATCGATGACAACCGCGAGGAATCCCAGGCCAGCCTGGAGGCATTGAGAATCGCCGCCCTCTCGATCTACCTGGCGGAGGGGGATTTCGACAGCGGGTACTTCACCTCGACCATGAGGGAAAAGTTCCGGGAAACCGAGCGACTGCTCCTGCTCACGATCTACTCTACCGGCGACGGGATCCATTATCTGATTTCCTCTGATCAGGGCTACCTGGTCGAGGCTCCCACGGCTCAGTCGGCCCGAGGCTGGAACGGCCAGCCCGAGTACACGGCGCGTCCCGTGTACGAGAACCGGCTGAACCTGCGCTTCAGCCCCGGAATCCGGCAGGACCTGTTCATCGAAGGCATCTTCAGGGACGTGGACAGGGACCAGCTGTATCCGATATTGCGGGAGATCTTTTACATCCTGCTCGTGTATCTGCTCATCGCCAGCGTATTTCTGCTCTTCGCCGCTACGGCCGGCAGATCCGCCGAGGTTTTGCTCCCGGCCATGAGCGGGGCCCAACGCACTGCACGATCCCGACGCGCTCAGCGGCCCCGCCGGCAGGTTCCCGCCGGGGCTGCCGTGACTGCCGGGGCTGCCGGGGAGGGTTTGCCGGATCAACCGGGTTCAGCGCTGTTCTCTCCGGCTACGGGTCTGGGCTGGCGCCAGCATCTCTCGCAGCGTCTGGACTCGGAGCTGGAACGGGCCGCCGGCGCGGATCAGGACATGTCGCTGCTGCTCATCTCGGCGGGTGCACGGGACATCGGCAATCTGTCCAGGCCGATTCTGGACTTCTTTCCCCTGCGCGATCTGGCCTTCGAGTACGACTCTTCCACCGCTGCGGTGATCCTGCCGGACAAGGACCTGGATCAGGCCCTGCGGGAAGCCGAAGAGTTCAGGCAGAAATTTCCCCGAGGCGTCTGCATGGGGCTCAGCGCCCGCAACGGCAGGCTGGTCAGCTCGAAGAGACTGCTCACCGAAGCGGGACAGTCTCTCAGACAGGCTGAATCCGCCGGCGGCGGTATCGTTGCTTTCCGGGCGGACCCCGACAAGTACAGGGCGGCCATCGCCTCCCGGGCAGCCGGAAGCGGCCGTTCCCACCGGCGATAGTCCTTCGGCAACAGATCTACCCCACCCCGGAGCCTGCCGGAGCCTCCGTTCCGCGCTCTAGTCGGGCTCTGCGCGCAGCTGTCCGATATCCTTGAGCAGGCCCTTGACCCGCCACTCGGCGACCTTGTAGATGAGCTGCCCGTCTTCGAGGGCCGCGTAGTACTGATCGCCCCCCGCCTCCCCGCCGATGAAGAGGCGGAAATCCCTCCCGTCTTCCGTGCTGATCAGGATACTGGCGGCCGGATTCTCCAGGCCCGCTTCCACCGGTCCCACCCCGTGGGCAAACTCCGTGCCCTCCAGATCGGCCAGATTGCTCGCCAGCAGGTCCACCTTCTGGTTGTCCAGCTCGCCTTCCGGGAGATCCACCACGTTCCAGACAGCCGGCTGCTCGGAGCTGAGCACCAGGGTGTACTTCAGATCCTGGCCTTCAGCCTCCTCCTCGAACCGCAGGGTGCTGTCCACCGTGATGCGCATGATGCTCTGTCCCTCCAGGTCATCGGGGAAAATCCGCAGGTGCGCCCAGAATTTCTCCTCCGGGTTCAGGTAGTAGTCGAAGCTCCGATCGGCAAGCAGCACCTCGTTGCCGTTCCCCACACGGACGTAGTTGTCTGCTCCCCCTGCGGCGGTTTTGCCTACGATGATCTCGCTGAGCACATCCCCCGCTGAGTCCAGCAGCTGGATGCGCCGGGAAGCGTCGGATTGAACCTCGAACTCCTGCCAGGCTTCGGGATTGTCGGTGACGACCCGCCTGCGGGCCATATCGGCAAGAAAATCCAGGAAGGTGTCGACCCGGGCAGCCGAAGCCGGGAAGTCCCGTTCCGCTGCCGGCAACACCCAGGAATCCCCCCGTTTCACCACCTTCCGAGCCCCCTGCTCCCCGGCAATGTGAATCTCCGCCACCTGCTCGCGGATCCGGCGGTTGAAGCCCGGGATCAGGGGCGCTTCCGCCTCCCTTCGCCCGGTCCTGGCCGGAGAAAACACCACGCCCAGCACGTAGGCTGCCGTCAGAACGGCGATGCAAACGCCCATTATGAGAACCTTTCGTTGAAACGACAACGCCGCCATTGGCTAACCCTCCTGTTCCCTGACGGCAACCTTTCGCCGCCGCAGAATCAAGCGCAGCACTCCGAATGCCACCACCGCCAGGGGAATCACGATCAGATTGAACATCTGGGTAAACACCGCGGCTCTCAGTCGAGCCTCGGGATCCTGGATTTTGTCGAGCCGCATGTCCCGGGCCACGCGGGTCTTGATTTCCAGCAGGTCCTCCGAGTTGCTCAGCCACTCCGCCGCGTTGGCCAGGAATTCCATGTTGTAATTCCCGCCACTGTACTGATACAGCTCGGATGCAAAATCGGCGTCTCCGATTACAATGAGCCGCGTCTGCTCTCCGTCTTCGACCACCTGGTTCCAGTCCCTCTCCTCCCCCGTTCGCTCCGGAATCGCCCGATCCGCGAAGTAGCTGGACAGCGTACCCCGCAGCGCAACGCCCAGAGGATACTGGCCCTTGCTTCCCCTGCTCATGTATTCCAGCATGGCCGCCCTCTGCGGATTGGTTTCGTACGGCTCCTCGTCCTGGACCCAGGCTTCCCCGGTGGTGCTGAGAAGCACCTCGGCCTGCACGCCCGGCCGCTCGCTGAGTTCCAATGGGCTGGCCCAGAGAAGATCCAGACCCTGGAAACGTGCGGTTATGGGATTTTCCCGCGACACGTTCTGGTCGGCCACCGTGATCCAGTAGGGGTACTTCTCCATCACCTCCCACATGATCTGTCCGAAGATCTGCCGCGGGATGCGGAAGTTCTTCGCGTAGGTATCCAGCACGAATGCCTGCCGGACGGTAACGCCGTAGTGTTCCAGCATCGACAGGATTTCGGTATTCTCCAGCTGCCGGGGCACGATCCCCCGCATCAGATCCAGATCCATTCCCTCCACGGCAAACAGCGCCTGTCCGCCCCGCATGATGTACTGGTCTATCGGAAAGAGGTCGAAGGCCTCCAGATCCCGGCCTCCGAGCACGAACAGCACATCCAGATCCTGTGGTATGTCCTCTCCCCGCTCGACGGGCCGAACGGAGAAATCCGCCGACAGGCTCGCCGTCAGGGTGCTGAAATCCGTGCGCAGCTCCCGCGAGGCGTCCCCGCTCAGAATTCCGATCGTGCGCTCCTCCTCGGTTACGATCTGCCGGATCCTCGAGGTCAGGTCGTATTCCAGGGATTCCACCTGGGAGACCACCGGTATGGTCTCGTGGCGGTCGAAATACTGGATGACGATACCCGTGTACACCTGGGCGAAGCTGCGCGCATCCTGCTCGATCACCTCGATCTGCTGCGGGTATACACCGAGGCTCTCCGCCTGGCTCACAGCCCCCGACTTCACCGGGTCGACGACCTCCACCTTGATGCTGCCCCGAGAGTAGGCGGCGTACTCGTACAGCAGGTCCTGGATCTGCATCGGGAAGGTGTACAGGGACTTCAACTTGTCCGACACGTAGTAGGTCAGGAACACCCGATCCGGGATTTCCCTGAACAGCTCCCGGGAGACCTTCGAAATGGTGAACGCCTTGTTCTCCGTCAAATCGATCCGCAGGAAGTACCTGCTGGCGTTCAGGCCGATCAGGAGGATGAGAATCAGCCCCAGTACGAACAGTATGATCTCGGCGCGTTTTTTCATCTCCCCACCTCCTACCATTTCCTGAATACGAGTGTCTTGGTGTTCAGATACAGGAACAGGGCGCTGACGACTGCGTAGTACAGCAGATCCCTCGTGTCGATCAGCCCCCTCTGGAAATTGGAGAAGTGGTAGCCCAGGGACACGAAGTTGACGATCCCCGCCGCCCACGGGGGAAGGGGAAACACCAGATTGACCTGCGAGATGAGGGTTAGCACGAGCAGAACGAAGAGGCTGATCAGGAAAGAGCTGATCTGATTGGACACCAGGGAGGAGACGAACAGGCCGACGGAAATACCGGCCGCCCCCAGCAGGATGACCCCGATATACTGTCCAAGGATCTCACCCCAATCGAAATTGCCGAACCTGCCGAGCATCAGGGGAAGGGGAAGGGTCAGTGCGACCATGATGGCCAGCAAAGCCAGGGCCGCCAGGAATTTGCCCATCACCACCGTGCTCTCCCTGAAAGGCAGGGTCATCAGCACCTCCATGGTGCCGAGCTTCTTCTCCTCCGCCCAGCTCCTCATCGTCAGCGCCGGCATCACGATGATGAACACGATCGGGATGACGGAAAAGAAGCCCCTGAGGGAGGCCACGTTGCTGGCGAAGAAGGTCTGCAGGTAGAAGACCCATATGCTCGAGAAGACCAGGAAGGTCACTACCACGATGTAGGCGATCGGGGAGTTGAAATAGGATCTCAGCTCCTTCTTGATGATTGGCAGGATGTTCTTCGTCATTTTGCGCTTCCCTCCCGCGTCAATTTGATGAACAGCTCTTCCAGACTGAGGCGCTTGGGCACCATGGCCAGGATCTTGTATCCCCTGTCCACGGCCCAGTCGAACACCGCTTCCTCGGCTCCGGATTCGGGAAGCAGCGCCACCTGGATCCGGTGAAGACCCTCGGCAGGCGAGGAAACCTGGAGCAGCTCCCGCACCCCGGGCACCGATTTTACGCCCGAGGGTTTCCCGGCTCCCTTGAGCAGCACTTCCAGCAGGACCTCCCCCTTCATCTCCCGGTTGATCTCTTCCGCGGTACCCTTGGCCACGATCTGCCCCTCGTTGAGGATCAGCACCCGGCCGCAGGTCGCCTCCACTTCCTGGAGGATGTGGGTGGAGAGAATGACTGTTTTCTCCTGCCCGAGGCGTTTTATCAGCTCCCGGATCTCGATGATCTGGTTGGGATCCAGCCCGGTGGTCGGCTCGTCGAAGATGAGGATCTCGGGATCATGGAGGATCGCCTGAGCCAGTCCCGTGCGCTGCCGGTAGCCCTTGGATATCGTGTCGATGCTCCGGTATACCACGCTCCGCAGGCCGCACTCCTCTATGGCCCATTCGATCCGCTGCTCCTTCCGGGCTCCCTTGAGGGAACGGGATTCGGCCATGAAGCTGAGGTATTCCATGACGTTCAGGTCCGTGTACAGCGGTGCATTCTCCGGCAGGTATCCGACCAGCTTCTTGATCTCCAGGGGTTTTTCGAAGATATCCCACTCATTGATCGTGGCCGTGCCGAAGCTCGGAAACATGTAGCAGGTAAGGATCTTCATGATCGTGGTCTTCCCGGCCCCATTGGGGCCGAGCAGTCCGACCACTTCGCCGGGATTGATGGAGAAGCTCACCCCCCTCACCGCTTCCAGGGAACCGTACCGCTTGCCGAGGTTACTCACCTCAATCATGAACTCACCTCTTCGTTTCTCGGATTTGTGCCTAAAATAATGTCAACTGCGGGCCGGCGTCAAGGGAAAGGCGCATACTGCTGCCTCACTCCGGGTACTGCAGGTCGATGATCTGGAGCTCACGGGAGAGAAAGGTCGCCGGGAAGATGCTCCTCGCCTGGTGAAGCAGCCGCTTCAACTCCCGGTCGGTATAGCGCGGGCTGTAGTGGATGAGACCCAGCCGGCCGACCTCCGCCTGGCGGGCGATTTCCGCTGCCTGCACCGCGGTCAGGTGCTTTTTGTCCGCCGCGTCCTCCGCCAGCTCCTCGCCGAACATGCCCTCGCAGATCAGCAGATCCGAACGGCTTACGAAAGCCGGTAGGCCCGCGACCCAGGTCGTGTCCGTGACGAAGCTGAACTTTCGTCCCGGCCGCTGCGGGCCCATCACCTGTCGGGGCTGAACTTCCGTTCCCGAATCCAGCCGCACCGCCGTACCGGACTGCAGGGTCGACCACATAGGCCCGCGGGGAACGCCCAGTGCGACGGCGGCCTCCGGATCGAACACGCCGGGGCGCAGCTCCTCCTCCAGGCAGTAGGCCAGACAGGGTTTGGTGTGATTCAGGGGATAGGAGCGGACCTTGTAGCCCTCTGCCTCGAACACCGTTTCCTGCCCCGACACCTCTTTCACCACGATCTCGTAGTTGATGTACATGTCGAGGATCCTGCGGCTGGCCTCCACGTATTCCCGGATCCGGGGAGGTCCGATGATGTACAGCGGCTCGTTGCGCTCCACCTGGGAGGACAGCATCAGGATTCCCGGCAATCCCGTGACATGATCGGCGTGGGTGTGCGACACGAAGATGACCGATATCTTTTTCCAGCGCAGGGCCAGGCGGCGCAGCGACACCTGGGTGCCTTCCCCGCAGTCGAAGAGAAACAGCTCTCCCTCCCTGCGCAGCAGCACGGAGGTCAGGCTGCGCGACGGCAGGGGCATCATGCCGCCGGTGCCGAGCACGAAAATTTCCATGTTCATGGTTTCGAGTTCTGTCATTGGTAGCACAGATGACCGAGTTAAGGAAGGCCAGGGCGCACTTCGGGCCGGGTGACAGCGCCGGAGATTCGATGTACAATGCCCGGCAAGGAGCTGATCATGCATGTGAAACGAGCCTTTGTTTTCGCTGTTCTCCTGCTCACTGCGGCTCTGGCCGCGGCCCAGGCATCCGAGCAGATGAGCGTCACGGTCAAGGAAACCCAGGTCCGGGCCACGCCGAGCTACCTGGGCAGGATCCTCGCAGTTCTGGCCTACGGCGACCGCGTCGACGTGCTGGCCGAGCAGAACGGCTGGGCCCGCGTGCGTATTGCCGGCGGCCAGGGTTGGGTGCATCTCTCCGCCCTGACCGGCAAGCGGATCGTGCTGCAGTCCGGGTCCCAGACCGTGGACACCGGAGCCTCCAGCAGCGAAGTAGCCCTGGCCGGAAAGGGCTTCAACCAGGAGGTCGAAAACAAGTACAGGCAGGACAACAACCTGGACTACACCTGGGTGGACAGGATGGGCGGTTTCACCGTCACGCCGGAGCAGGTGCTCGCCTTCCTCACCGAGGGAGAGCTCGACACGGCGATGGGAGGACCCCAATGAAAACCAGGCGTCAATCCCGGACCGCCCGGCTCCTGCTCATCGCGGTGAGCGGTGCAGCTCTGACGGGCAGCATCCTGATCGGATGCGCGAGCCTGGGGGTCGGCGATATTTTCGAGATCGCCCAGAAATCGGCTCCCGCGGTGCAGAAGAGCTTCGAGGACATCACCCCCGAGCAGGAGCACTACATCGGCAGGGCCGTAGGAGCCACCATCCTGACCCAGTACGACCCGTACGCAGAGGCCGGAGCCAACGAATACCTCAATCTGCTAGGCCGCACCCTGGCACTGGCCTCCGACCGACCGGAGACCTTCGGCGGGTATCACTTCCTCATCCTGGATTCGCAGGAGATCAACGCCTTTGCCGCCCCTGGAGGCCTGATCTTCGTGAGCCGGGGGCTGCTGGGCTGTGCGGACAGCGAGGAAACCGTTGCGGCCATCCTGGCCCACGAGATCGCCCACGTCGTGAAGCAGCACGGCCTGCAGGCCATCAAAAAATCCCGGGTTACCTCGGCCCTTACCAGCGTGGCCATCGCCTCGGCCCAGACAGCCGGATCGGACGAGTTGGCCAAGCTCACCACCGTGTTCGAGGACTCCATCTCGGACATCACCGCCACCCTGGTCAACAGCGGCTATTCCCGTGCCTTCGAGAAGGAGGCCGACCTCATGGCCGTCGCGATCCTGCAGCGGGTGGGCTACGATCCCAACGCCCTGGTTCGGATGCTGGAAGTGATGGAAACGCGGCTGACACCCGGCGGACCGGACTTCGCCAAGACGCATCCGGAGCCCGAGGTGCGCATCGCCGAGATCCGCAAGGTGCTCGCCGCCGCCCCCGCAGCGCCGCCTCCGGCCGTGCGCCAGGCCCGCTATCAGGCTGCCCTGGGCGGGCTGTAGCAGCCCATGCGCGAAGAATCCGGCCGGACGGCCCGCAAGGCTCTGCTCGGAGCGCTGATCGGCCTGGTGGCGACGATCGCGGCTCTCTCCCTGGCCGTACCCGGTCTGCTCGACGGGCTGGAGGGGCGCACCTGGGACTGGCGGGTGCGGCTGCTCGCCCGGCCGGGTCCGGCGAGCGACCGGATCGCCCTCATCCTGCTGGACCAGCAGAGCCTGGACTGGGCCGCCGCGGAGAACGCCCTGCCCTGGCCCTGGCCGCGGGAGACCTACGCACTGGTGGCGGACTTCTGCCGCCGCGGCGGCGCCAGGGCCCTGGCTTTCGACGTGCTGTTCACGGAAGCCTCGGGCTACGGAGTCTGGGACGACGAAAGCTTCACCTCCGCCGTGGCGGAGAACGGCCGGGTGGCCGCCGCGGTATTCCTCAGCAGGGAGGAGGGCGGAACGCGGAGCTGGCCGGAGGATGTACCGGAGCCTCCGCTGTCCGTCTCCGGGTTGGACGCCTGGCTCGAGCAGGGCGGCGACAAGTCGCGGGATGCCCTGGAGCTGGACTACGCCACCTTCCCGATCCCCGAGCTGACCGCCAGCGCCCGCGTGCTGGCCAACGTCCACCAGACGGCGGACCCGGACGGGGTGTACCGACGGGGACAGCCGTTCAATCTCTTCGACGGGCGTCCCCTTCCGTCGCTGGCCCTGGGGACCTACCTGGCAGGCAACCCCGGAGCCCACGAGCTGCGGATCGAGGGGGGCAGGCTCCTCGTCGACGGGCGCACCGTGCCGGTGGACTCCAGGGGCCGGGTCCTGCTGCGCTACCGCGGCCCCTCCCAGACACACGAGGCCTACGGAGCTGCGGCCGTGCTGCAGAGCGAGCTGAGGCTGCTGGAGGGAGCGGATCCGCCTCTCGATCCCGAAGTGCTGAAAGACCGCTACGTCTTTTTCGGATTTACCGCACCCGGCCTGTTCGACCTTCGCCCTTCCCCGGTGGCCGGAACCTACCCCGGAGTGGAGATCAACGCCACCATGCTGGACAACCTGCTGTCGGGGGATTTCATGCGGCCCCTGCCGTGGGCCTCCGCGGCCCTGCTGATCCTCCTGCTGTCCGTCGGGGCGGGACTGGCCGGCTCGGTCGCCTTCTCCGCCGGCCGCGCGGCTCTGGCCTACGTGATCTTTCTGCCCCTGGC
>JAFGQJ010000298.1 GCA_016935715.1 Spirochaetales bacterium | reverse complement strand
GTGAAACAGGGGACTGTAATCGAAGCTGGCCAGGCCGTAGCAGTCGGAGCCCAGATGGGCCTTGGCGAACAGCACCTCCGGGTTGAAGTTGATCCGTTGCTTCAACGGCAGGGAGAGCAGGCAGAGCTCCCGGGCTCCGATCGCGCTGCGGTAGCGCTCGAGCTCCTCCAGGCGCTCGTGGTCAGAGAAGTGGATGTGGGAATCGACCAGGGAATCAGGCATCGGCGTCTATCTGAGCTGGAAATCCGGCCTGGATGCAACCTCCCGGGTCATCACCAGGCGCGCATCTGGATGCTCGCGCAGCAGCGAGGCGGGGAAGCGGGGGGAGATCTCCCCGAACAGCAGCTTCCGCACCACCGCGTTCTGCCAGGGACGGTTCAAATAAACCATGATCCTCCCGGACTCGAAGATCTGTTTGAAGCCCACCGTGACGGCCTGCCCGGGGATGCGCTCGAAGGCTCCCCGCAGGGCCGTGTTCGAATTGATGGTGATCGTCTCCCGGGTCAGCCGGATTGCCCGCGTGGGCAGAGCCTTGAACTGCTCCTTGCTGATCGGCTCCCCCGGCTCCGGAGCCTCGTTGAAGGCCAGGTGGCCGTTGATGCCCACCCCGGCGACGCACATCAGCGCCCCGCCGAGCTCGGCCAGCCGCCGGTCATAGCCGGCCGTATCCTCCGGATCGGGAAACAGCACCTGCTCGGCCCGCAGCCCCGCAGCGGCGGGCATCGGCTCCACCAGCTCCCGCTGAATGAACCCCCGGAAGGACAGGGGATGATCGGAAGGGATGCGCCTGCCCCGCTCGTCGAGATACTCGTCCATGAAGAAACAATGCAGGCGGGACAGATCCAGCGGGCGCTGCCGGCACAGCCAGACGAAACGGCGGTACTGGTATACCGGCCCGACCGGCAGAATGAATACGCTGTCCCGGCCCTCGTTGTTGTTCCGTTCGATCTCGAAGTACAGGGTCAGGGCGATATGGTAATACAGATCCGTGTCAGTCTCCACGATCTCCACCGGGAGGGGGCTGCGATCGGGATCGATGTCCCGCTGGTAGATATCCATGATCGTCTCTATCCTTTCACCGCTCCGGAGGACAGCCCCTGGATGATCTTCTCGTGAAAGAGAATGTACACCGCTATGCTGGGAATCATCGTGACAACCAGGGCGGCATACATGGAGGTGTACTCCGCGCGGAACTGGCTCTTGAAGAAACGGATGCCGAGCTGCAGGGTCCTGGCACGGACCGATGAGGTGAGCAGCAGGGCGTAGATGAACTCGTTCCAGGCGTAGAGGAACACGAAGGTGCCGGCGGTCACCACGCCCAGACGGGAGAGGGGAAACACGATCCTGGCGTAGCGCTGCCAGAAGGAGCAGCCGTCGATCAGGCCCGCCTCCTCCAGCTCCCTGGGAACCGTGCCCATGAAACCGTGGATGAGAAACACCGAGATCGGCAGGTTGATGGCGGCATAGGTCAGGATCAGAGCGCCCAGCGTGTCATAGATCCCGAGCCTGCTGATCAGCTGGAAGTAGGGAACCATCAGGGCGATGATCGGGATCAGCACCCCGGCAAGGATGATGGAAAGAATCACATTGTTGAGGCCGAAGCGGAACCTGGACAGGGCGTAGGAGGCCATCGAGGCCACGAAGATGTTCAGGGCGGTGGAGCCCGCAGCGACGATGATCGAATGCAGGAACAGCAGATGCAGATCGGAGAGCTGGAAGGCGTTGACGTAGTTCTGGATCTGCCAGACCTTGGGCAACAGAAAGGGTTTGTTGATCAGCTCCAGATCGGTTTTGAAGGAGCTGATTACCAGCCAGAGCAGCGGGACGAAGGTGACGATCAGGAAGAAGATCAGCACGATCCACTTTCCCGTTTTGGCCAGAGCATCGACAGCCGGCGAAGTCGTCTTTCTCATGCCCGCCCCCTACTGCCGAACCTCGGCCGCGGCCTGCCTCTGACCGAGCAGGGCGCGGATGCTGACGATCACCACGCCGCCCAGGATGATGAGAACCGCTCCCACCGCCGTGGCGTGCCCGTAGTCCAGATGGCCCATCTTGTTGTAGAGCATCAGCCCCATGACCGAGGTGCTGTTCGCCGGGCCTCCGGCGGTCATCAGGAAGGTGGCCTCGAAGTGGCGCATCCCGTAGGCCATGGCCAGGGTCATGGCGGTGATGAGGATCCCCCGCACCATGGGCAGGGTGATGTGGATCTCCTGCTGCCAGACATTCGCCCCGTCGATCTCGGCGGCTTCGTAGAAGGAGGTGGGGATGGCCATGGTGCCGGCCAGGACGATGATCATGAAGTAGCCGATGTACAGGACCTGCTGGGCGATGACCGCCGGAAGGGCCGTTTCGATCTCTCCCAGCCAGTTGTGCGTCCACTGCTCCAGGCCGATTGAGGCCAGGATCTGGTTGAGCACCCCGTGCTCGGCGTTGTAGATGGCCATCCAGAGCATGGCGATGGCCACCTGGGAGATGACGTTGGGAAGGAAATACACGGTCCTGAGCACGCGCCAGCCCGCCGGCCTTCGCGTCAGGATCATGGCCACGAGAGCCGCCAGGAAGATCTGCAGGAATCCGAGGGACAGGGCCCAGATGAAGTTGTTTCGCACCGACAGGCGGAAGGTGGCATCCATGGCCAGGTCGATGTAATTCTGGATCCCCCGGAACTGGGGCGGGCTGATCCCGTTCCACTCGGTGAAGCTGAGGCTGAACACGAAGCCCAGAGGGTAGATGAAGAAAGCAGCGTAGAGAAGCAGGGCCGGCAGCAGAAACAGGGCGATCCCTTTCCAGTTTTTGTGCAGTGTCATGGCCCACCTATTGTATCAGAGTTCCCCCGCGCCTGCGAGGTCAGCCAGCCCTTTGTTCAAACCAGCCCTTTGCGAAACAAGGGGCCGTGAAACGGCCCCTTGCGCATTTCCGACGAGAAATCCCGGATGCTACTTGTTCTTGGCCTGGAGCATCTCCACGAACTGCTTCGGGGTTGCTCTGCCCAGGGCCATCGCACCCAGGGCCTGGCCGAACTCCTGGACCACTTCGGTCCTGTAGTTGGCCTGGAAGTGATCGACGATGAAGGCGGCGTTGGCCGAGGCTTCGATGAATTTCTGCTGCAGGGGATCGACCTGGTCCCCGGCGCCGAACTGGAACTTGACGCAGAACATCGAGCCGGCGTCCAGGGAGATCTTCTTCACATTGTCCGGTTCAGTCATCCACTGCAGGAACTTGATCACCGCAGCCCGGCGGGCCGCATCGTCCGTGTCGGCCGCCGCCAGGTTGGAGAGCAGGAAGCCGATCTGCGCGCCGTATTGACCGCCCTTCACCGCGGGTGCAGGGGCCACGGCGGTAGCCGCGTGAACCTCCGGCGCATTCTTCTTGGCGGCGCCGATGTACCAGGGGCCGTTGATGAAGATGGCCGTATCCTGGGCCAGGTAGTGGCCGCTGGAGCAGCCCGCATCGCATCCCACCGCATCCTTGGTGGTGTTGCCGTCGGAGTACAGCTTCAGCAGGATCTCCGCCGCCTGAACGTAGGCCGGGTCCGAGAGCGGTCTGGACCAAACCTCCGGACCGCCGATCGAGGCCATGATGTGAGAGTACCAGAGCATCGAGGTCCAGGCGTTGGTCCCCCCCGTCATCTGGGAGGTCGGGGTCACACCGATCGCCTTGAGCTTGTCGCAGGCGACCCAGAACTCGTCGAAGGTCTTGGGGAAACCGCTGACGCCGGCTTTCCTGAACAGCTCGGTGTTGTACCAGATCGGGGTCAGGCCCAACTCGTAGGGGATGGACTTGGTCCTCCCGCCCTTGGTGGAGGCCGCGATCGTGCCCTCGGCAAAATCCCTGCCCCACTCACCCTTGAGATCTTCGCTGAAGTCCATCAGCAGATCCCCCTCGTAGTAGGAGAACTGGGTGGGATCCGGGTTGAAGACGAAAAGGTCGGGGACCTGGCCGGCGGCCATCATGGTGTTGATCTTCTGACGGTAGCCGTCGTAGTCGGGATTCGGCTCGATCACCACCTTGATCCTGCCGGCATTGTCGGCGTTGAACTGGTCCACCAGGGCGGCCACCGCGGCGGCCTTGGAATCCTGGGCGACCCAGATGCAGGGCCACTGCAACACGATCTCCCTGGCCCCTTCCTGGCCGCCTGCGGCGAACAGGGGCAGGAGGCCGGCAAGGAACAGAAAAGCGACGATGAGTGCTGACGCTTTCTTCATGGAACCCTCCTTGTATAATTACTTTCCAGATGTAACTAAATCACAGAAACTGCCGGTTGTCAAGAGAGAGTCGTCGGACAAGGACCGGGACCGGATCAGCCCTTCACCGCTCCGCTCAGGACGCCGCTGATGAAGCGCTTCTGGTTGAGCAGGAATACGGCGATCACCGGCGCTATGACCATCAGCACGAAGGCGTACATCTGGCCGCTGGTGTCTTCGAAGTAGCTGAGAAAGCGTGCCAGGCCGAGGGGAAGGGTCTGCATCTCCCGCTGGTTGATGATGATCAGGGGCCAGATGAAGTTGTTCCACGACCAGATGAAGGACAGGATGATGTTGGTGCCCACCGCCGCCTTGGACAGGGGCAGGTATATGCGGAAGAGCATCTTCCAATCCGCCATGCCGTCGATCTTGGCCGCGTCGTACAGGGAGGAGGGCACGGCGTCGAAGCTCGCCTTGAACACGAAGATGTTGATGATCGTGGACATCAGGGGCAGGGCCAGACCGAAGTGGGTATTCAGGAGCCCCAGATGCTTGGTGAGCAGGAAGGCCGGGATGATGGTGGTCTGGAACGGGATCATCGTACAGCTCAGGTAGGTGAGGATGATCAGCCGCTTTCCCGGGAAAGTGTATCTCAGGGCGAAGCCTGCCATCGAGTTCAGCACCACGTTGGCCGCCACCACGATCAGGGACACGAGGACGCTGTTGAAGAAGTAGCGCATGAAGGGGATCCAGTAGTACACGTCGATGAAGAAAAACACGTGCGGATCCCTGGGGATGAGCGAGGGGGGATAGATGAACAGGTTCTCCCCGGTCAGGCTGGTCTTCAAGACCCAGTACAGCGGGATGATCATAACCAGAGAGAGCAGGATCAGCAGAACGTGGGGAATGATCTGGGCTCTGCTCCTACGCATAGTAGTGCACCTCCCCCGCCTTGCCCCCCGAGGCCTTGTTGGAAAGCCAGGTGATCAACAACAGGAACAGGAACATCACGAAGGTCATGGCCGCAGCGTAGCCCATGCGGTTGAAGGTGAAGGCGTTCTTGTAGATGTTGGTCATCAGTATCTCCGTGGCATGGCCGGGCCCGCCGTTGGTCATCACGTAGATCATGTCGAAGAGGGTGAAGGAATTGATGATGCCGACGATGAAGCAGATGAAAATGGTGGGCCGGATCAGCGGCAGGGTGATGCGGAACAGCTGGGTAAAGAATCCCGCCCCGTCCAGCTCGGCCACTTCATACAGATCGTCCGGTATGTTCTGCAGCCCCGCAAGCAGAAGGAGCACGAGGTATCCCAGCACCTGCCAGATGCTGGTGGCGAT
>JAFGQJ010000297.1 GCA_016935715.1 Spirochaetales bacterium | reverse complement strand
CGGCGGCCCTCAGGAGAAGCCGGGCCAGCTCTATCTCGTCGAGCTTCCCCTCGACTTCGGCGCGGGAGGGATCGATCTCCAGGATCTCCTCCCACATGGAACGGGCCATCTCCATCGCCCCGATCCGCTCGTACAGCTCCGCTTTGTACCTCAAGGCGTCCAGGTCATCGGGATCGCGCAGTAGCTGCCGGTTCCAGCGAATCAGCTGCTCCTCGTTTTCATTGCGGATCCCGAGCGCTTCAGCGTAAGCCCGATCCAGCAGCTTGACGATCCTCCTGCCCTGCACGTCGGCCAGATAGATGAGGCCGGTGTTCGGATCCGCGGCGGCCCAGGCGCCGGAGAGTGAGGCGAACTCCCCCGGCCCCAGCAGATCGTCGGTGCGCCATACGGGGATGCCGCTGCGGCGGAAGCGGTACAGCGATCCCCGGGCAAAGAAGAGGAAGCTTCCGTCCGGATACACCGACATCTGCGTGGGGACCGCTCTGTCCGGGTCCAGGGGGATGATCGAATCGACCAGCCGTCCCTCCGGCGTGTAGATCCGCACCTTGCGCTCGACCACCGAGTAGACCCAGATGTTTCCCTCCGGCCCGCCGGCCACCGCGCTGCAGTACAGATTCGGCCGGGAGAGGAACTCCACCCTCTCCGGCCTCCTGCCCTCCAGCCGCAGGGTCTGCTGCATGCCGGCGTGGGTCACCAGGGCGCTTCCGTCCGCCAGGGCAGTAAAGGAGCCCATGAACTCGGTGCCGATCCTCCAACTCTGCGGCTTTAGCCCGCTGCCGAACCACTTGACGACCTTGCCGCCGCCCGGGTTCTTGAAGAAGGCGGTGCCGGCGGGGGTCACGGCCACGAGGCTCCCGTAGCCCTGTTCCCCGGCCTCGTACAGCTCCCTTCCCGGCTGATCGAGCACGCGGAAGCTGCGGTCCATCTCCAGGCAGACGGTGGAGGTCCCGACGAGGATGCGGGAGTCGGCCCTGACGGCCACCGACCAGGGCGCCAGCATGCCGCCGGTTCCGAACAGGGAGCGGGAAGTCAGATCCAGGGGGATCTCCTCCACGTACTCCGGGGCCCGGGTCATCTGCTCGGCCAGGTAGCCATTGAGGGAGCCCCAAAGGTAGAAGAGCATGTTCGCCAGGTGGATCGCGCTCTCCGCGCCGATCTCGCCGATTGCGGTTGCGGACTCGCCCTCGGTTTCATCCCGGTTGCGGGTGATCCGGGCCGTGAACGTGCCGTCCGCCCCTGAGAAGCTGGCGGTCGGGAGCACCGAGTAGTCGGCCCGCCGGGACCCCTGATCGTAGTCCACGTCGATGTATTGCCCGTACAGATCGTTGGCTCGGGCGGCGGCCTGGAGGATCACCCTGTCGATCAGTGCCCGGTTCTCAGGCAGTTCGGGAACCACGATGGGATGCAGGATCGTGATGCTGTGGGGCTGTGCTGAAGCCTCTGGAGCGAAGCCCGACGCCCCGGCCCCGAGGACGATCAGAACAAGCAGCAGGCGCCGGGGAGCACCGGGCAGGCGGCCGGCCGGCCTCATGCGCCGGCTCCTGCGCTCACCTGCCGGATGCAGACCGCCAGCACCTCGGTGGCGCCGCGGATCTCCTCCAGAGAGGGCAGGGTGGGGGCGATGCGGATGTTGCTGTCCCGCGGATCCTTGCCGTAGGGCCAGGTGGCCCCGGCCTTCGTGAACTTCACCCCCAGCTCCCCGGCCATGGCGACCACGGCGGCGGCGCATCCGGGCCTCGTATCCAGGCTGATGAAATATCCCCCCTGGGGCCGCGTCCAGGTGGCCAGATCTCCGCCGCCGAGCTCCCGCTCCAGGATCTCCTGAACGGCCTGGAATTTCGGGGCGATGATCCGGGCGTGCTTGTCCATGTGCGCCAGGATGCCCTGCATGTCTTTGAAATACAGCAGATGGCGCAGCATGTTGATCTTGTCCGGCCCGATCGTCTGAGGGCGAAGCCGGCTCCGCGTCCACTCCATATTCGCCTTGCTGCCCGCCAGCAGGGCGATCCCGGCGCCGGGGAAGGACACCTTCGAGGTGGAGCCGAAGATCAGCACCCGCTCGGGGTTCCCCGCCTGCTTGCAGGACTGCAGGATGTTTTTCAGCGGGGCCGGTCCCCCGCCCAGATGGTGGACCGTATAGGCGTTGTCCCAGAGGATGCGGAAGTCCGCAGCCGCGGTTTCCATGGAGGCCAGGCGCTGCACCGTGGCGTCGGAATAGACCACTCCCGACGGGTTGCTGTACTTGGGAACGCACCACATCCCCCGGACAGCCGCATCCCTGCTCACCAGATCCTCCACCACCTCCATGTCCGGGCCGTCGCTGTTGAGGGCGACCGGGATCATCTCGATCCCGAAATGCTCGCAGACGGAGAAATGCCTGTCGTAGCCGGGAACCGGGCAGAGGAACCTGGTCTTCCGCCCGAACCAGGGTTCCCCGCCTCCCGAGGTGCTGTGGGTCATCATCTGAGCCACCGCATCGTACATCAGGTTGAGGCTGGCATTGCCGCCGATGATCACCTCCTCGGGGCTCACCTCCAGATAGTCGGCGAACAGCTGCTTGACTTCGGGAAAGCCGTCCAGTCCTCCGTAGTTGCGGACATCGAGACCCGAGGGAGTGCGGTAGTTGTGCTCATCGACTATCCCCAGCATCCCGTTGCAGATGTCCAGCTGTTCCGGTCCCGGCTTCCCCCGGGTCATGTCCAGGTCGAGCTTCAGCCGCCTGAATCCTTCGATGCGTTGCGAGAGTTGCCTGCTGTTCACCTGTACAATCCTCCTTCTGCTGCGGGGAGCCGTGCTCCCCCGGGCGCTAAGCGTCGAGCCAGGGCAGGCCGTCCAGGTCCACGTTGCCGCCGGACAGGATGATGCCGATGCGCCGGCTCCTCCTCTCCAATTTCCCCTCCAGGACTGCTGCGAAGGGCACGGCCGCCGAGGGTTCGATCAGGATCTTCATTCTCTCCCAGACGGCCCGCATGGCCTCGACGATCGACTCCTCCTCCACGGTCACGATCCGCTCGACGTAGCGGCGGATGATCGGGAAAGTCAGGGTGCCGAGGGAGGTACGCAGACCATCGGCAATTGTTCGGGGGTTTTCCGACGGGTAGATGCGCCCGTCGCGAAGCGAGCGGAAGGCGTCGTCCGCCCCCTTCGGTTCCACACCGATGACCCGGATGACCGGCCTGATAAAGCGGCAGGCAAGGGCCGTTCCGCTCACCAGCCCCCCGCCTCCCACGGGAGCAATCACGGTGTCGAGGTCCGGTACCTGTTCCATCAATTCCATGGCGCAGGTGCCCTGACCGGCGATGATCCCCGGATTGTCGTACGGGTGGATGAACACCGCCCCGGTCCGGGCAACCACCTTCTCGAGGGTTTGTTCCCGATCCCTCTGCGTCGGAGGGCAGAAGATGATGCGGGCGCCGTAGCCCCGCACAGCCGCCACTTTGACCCTAGGCGAGTTCTCGGGCATCACGATGTGGGCCGGGACACCCCTCAGGCGGGAGGCCAGAGCCAGGGCCTGGGCGTGGTTCCCCGATGAGTGGGTGGCCACACCTCTGGAGGCCTCGGCGTCGGACAGGGAGAACACCGTGTTGGCGGCACCGCGGAACTTGAATGCACCCACCTTCTGAAGATTCTCGCACTTGAAGAACAGCTCCGCCCCTCCCATGGCATTCAGGCTGGAGGAGGTAAGAACGGGGGTCCGGTGGGCGTAAGGGCGGATCCGCTCGGCCGCGGCTCGGATGGCCTCCAGATCGGGGGCTTTTGGATCGGGGGCTTCCGGTTTTTGGTCATCCGTCATGGATGACTGCAGTCTACACCAAGAGGGCCGGGGTGGGTAGGGCAGGAAGCCGGGGGGAGCGGAATATATTTGACCGCTCTGGTAATGCTTTGTAAATTCGTACCATGCAGCTTCGATTGGACGTTCCGATTCTCCTGCCGAAGAATGAGAGCTGCGCCCACTGCCGTGCGCGGTTGCAGCAGATGACGGGCAGGATCAAGGGGGTGGAGTCGGCGGAGCTCTCGGAGCAGGGAAGAATCCTGAGCCTGCGCCTCGATCCCGCCCTGACGGATATGGCGACGGTGGAGAAGGAGGTGCGGGATCTGGGAATCGAGTTGGAGCGCAGCTTCGCCCATGACCGGCTGCACCTGCAGGGGCTGGATTGCGCCGACTGCGCATCCACGATAGAGAGGATGCTCTCCCGCAAGGACGGGGTTTTATGGGTGGCAGCAAACTTCCCGGCGGCCACGCTGGAGGTGGAGTACGATCCCCTGCGCATCGACCCGCAGACCATCGGCCGGGAGATCGAGCACTTGGGCTACGGGGCTTCCAGCCCCGCGGCGGATCATCGTCATGCGGAGGTGTTCTACATCCCGGAGATGGATTGCGATGAGGAGATCACCCTGATCCGCAGGAAGCTCGGCGGCTTGGAGGGGGTGCTGGACCTGGAGTTCAACCTGGTCTCCCAGAAGCTGACCGTCTTCCACACGACCACTGCGCAGCGGATCGAACAGGCTCTGCGGCAGATCAAGATGAGCCCCCGCAGGGAGAAGGTGGAAGCAGAACGGCCCACGGGATTCTGGGCCAGGCACAGCCGTCTGCTTTTGACCATCCTTTCGGGTCTGCTGACCGCGACTGGCTTCGGATTGTCGCTGGCCCGGGTCGATCCGGTCGCAACGACCGCCGTGTACGGCGCGGCGATCGCCTGCGGAGGATGGATGGTAGCCCGCAGAGGTTTCCACGCCCTGCGCAACCTCACCCTGGACATCAACGTGCTCATGACCCTGGCCGTGATCGGGGCGGCGGTGATCGGCGAGTGGTTGGAAGGAGCGACGGTGATCTTCCTCTTCTCCCTGGCCAACCTGCTGGAGTCCTACAGCATGAATCGGGCCCGTCGCTCCATCAGGAGCCTGATGGAGCTCGCCCCCAATGTGGCTCGCGTGAACGTGGGGGGAGAGGAGAAAGTGGTGCCGGTGGAGCAGATCGAGATCGGGCAGGTCGTGACCCTCCGGCCGGGGGAGCGGGTGCCCCTGGACGGCACGGTGGTCCAGGGCTCCTCTGAAATCGACCAGTCCCCGATCACCGGAGAGTCGCTGCCGGTCTCGAAAACCACCGGGGATGAGGTGTTCGGCGGCACCATCAATGGCGGCGGCTATCTGGAGATACGGGTCACCAGGCACGTGGGGGACACGACCCTGTCGCGCATCATCCGCAGCGTGGAGGAGGCCCATTCCCGCAAAGCCCCGTCCCAGAGCTTCGTCGACCGTTTCGCGCGTTACTACACGCCGGCGGTCGTGGTGATCGCCGCCGTGATGGCCGTTGCGCCGCCGCTGCTGGCAGGCGCCTCGTGGGGCACGTGGTTCTACAGGGCCCTGGTTCTGCTGGTGGTCGCCTGTCCCTGCGCATTGGTGATCTCCACGCCGGTGACCATCGTCAGCGCCCTGGCCCGGGCTGCCCGGGACGGAATCCTGTTCAAGGGAGGTGTTTTCCTGGAGGCGATCGGGTCGGTCAAGGCCTTCGCCTTCGACAAGACCGGAACCCTGACCCGGGGCAGGCTGGCGGTCAACTCCGTGATCGCCCTGAACGATTCGAAGGAGGATGAGGTTCTGCGCGTCGCCTCCGGCATCGAGTCCCGCTCCGAGCATCATCTGGCTGCGGCCATTCTGGCCGAAGCACGGGGCAGGGGGATACAGGCACCTCCGGCCGAGGAATTCCAAGCCCTCCCCGGCAGGGGGGCCGCGGCCGCCGTCGGGGGCAGGCGCTACTACATCGGCAATCACCGCCTGTTCGAGGAGATGGGCTGGTGCTACCCCGAGCTCGACGCCCGGCTGGACGGCCTGGAAAAGCAGGGCAATACCGCGGTGATTCTGGGCGATGGGCGGAGCATCCTCGGGATCATCGCGGTGGCGGATCAGCCGAGGGATGAATCCAGGGAAGCCCTGAAAAGCCTGAAGCAGCTCGGTGTGGAGCACACGGTCCTGCTGACCGGAGACAATCGCTCCACGGCGAGGGCGATCGGGGAGCAGATCGGGATCGACGCCTGCAGGGCCGAGCTGCTGCCGGAGGACAAAGTCGCGGCCGTTCGGGAGCTGGTGGACAGGCACGGGAGCGCGGCCATGGTGGGCGACGGAATAAACGACGCACCGGCCCTGGCAACGGCCACGGTGGGGATCGCAATGGGAGTGGCCGGCGCCGACGCGGCGCTGGAAACCGCGGATGTGGCCCTGATGTCCGACGATCTGAGCAAGCTGCCCCTGGCGGTTCGTCTGGGACGGAGAGCTCTGCGGCTGGTCAAACAGAACATCTCCTTCTCGATTCTCATCAAAACGCTCTTCATCGCCCTGACCCCTCTGGGATTCACTACCCTGTGGATGGCCGTCCTGGCCGACATGGGGGCGAGCCTCCTGGTAATCTTCAACGGCCTGAGGGCTCTGGGGCGAAAGGTATAGGATGCGCCGCGGTGCGCAAGTTTTTCTCACTTTCGGGCTGCGGGAAAGATTTTCCCACCCGCGGACTGGAAACGCGGCCCCCTGGGTGGAAAGTTTCCAGGATGCACGCACAAGCCATGCGGATAAACCTCCCGATCGTCCCCGAGTATGGCACGATTCGTGCTTGTTCAATGATGTGCACGACGAAAAGACGCACGACGAAAAAAACAAAACGATACGGAGGGTGCTATGAACGTCAAGAGGATCGTTGTGATGCTGGTGATCGCGGGTGTCGCCGCCGGGGGTGTGTTCGCCTCCGGGAACAAGGAACAGCAGCCGGAGCCGACCCGGCCCGATTGGCGGCGCGTGCCCCCCGGGGATGCGCCGGAGCTCTCCGAGGAGACCATCCGCGTGACCGGGCAGCTGTACTTCGAGAACCGTATGCATCCGGAGCTGGAAAGCGGCGGCATGGAATACGAGCTGCTGGTGCCCCGCTTCTACGCCTATGACCTGGACCTGGAAGAGGGGCAGACCGTTACCATAGAGGGCTATACTGTAGAGGGCATGCCCTGCTGCGAGGGCGAGGATGAAGAGGAAGTTCACATCTGGGTGACGAAGGCGGTGATCGACGGCCAGGAGTACGATCTGCAGGCCGAAGGCTTTCGCGGCGGCTTCATGGGTCCGCACGGAGGCATGGGAATGATGAGGCCGGGCAGGAGGCCGTACGGCTACGGTGACCGGGATCCCCGCGACTGGGGTCGCAGGTGGTAGCCCTCCCGGGTTTGCGCACACGGGGCACACTCTAGGTCCCCCTTTACCATAGATAAAGGCCCGCAGCCGATCGGGGCTGCGCGGCCTTTTCTCTTGTTTGCCCGGAAGCTACAATCTACAATCTACAATCGGAGTACGATAATTGATTCGAGGACTGGGACGTTTCGTAAAAGAGGAGCTGCTGTTCTTCGTTTTCCTGCTCGCCCTGTTCCTGACCATCACGGTGCTGGTCCTGGTGCTGCTCTCCGGAAGAAGCAGGCGGGAGAGCCTCCTGCAGGAGTACGAAGCCCAGCGGATCGCGGCGGCCCTGATGGAGGCGACCCGGGACGGATCCGCTCCGGACATCGAATCCCTGCAGCGGAGAATCGTGGGGTTCGGGATCTACACCGGCCGGGGAACCGAGCTGCAGCGCTTTGGCAGCGCCCCAGCCGTTCTGCGTGTTCCGGGCGACCTCGGCGAGAGAGGTCCCATGGACTCCCCGATCGTGCGCTTCCACGAGCAGAGAAAAACCCTCACCCTGATCCGGTGGATCGGGATGTTCCCAGGTTCGATGGATATGCATCGGAGAACGCCCCAAATGCCCCATATGATGAGGCCGGAGAACCTGCAGCTCCTGTTCCTCGAGCTCAACGTGGAGGAATACTGGACCTCCCGCCGGATCTTCAAGACCGCCGGTCATGTGGCTCCTATTCTGATCCTGCTGGTCATGGGCCTGGTCGGCTACCTGTACCACAAGAACAGCCTGTATCGGCGAAAACTGGCCCGGCAGCAGCAGCTCGCCCGCCTTGGAGAGGCCAGCCGCACCCTGTCCCACGAGATCAAGAATCCCCTCAGCGCGATCCGCATCCAGACCGGCATCCTGCGCAAGAGCCTGCCCCGGGTGAATCGGGAGGAGCTGCGCATCATCGAAGAGGAGGTGTCCCGCCTCAGCCTGCTCACCGACAGGATAGGTGATTTTCTCCGGGACCCGCTGGGCCGGCCGGAGACGATCGGGCTGGATTCCTTCCTCCGGGACATGATCCTGCGCTACGACCGGCAGATCTCCTATGCCAACGCGGCGGAAGCGGAGATCCAGATCCGTTTCGACGGGCAGCGCCTGCGTTCTGTGCTGCAGAACCTGCTCAACAACGCGCTGGAGAGCCAGGCGGAAAACACGGAAGCTCCGCCGGTGGAAATCACGGTCGAGAGATCGCGGAACCGCGTCGAGATAGCGGTTCTGGATCGGGGGGAGGGGATCCCCGAAGATGCCGGCGACAAGATCTTCGATCCCTTCTTCAGCAGCAAGGCCAGCGGCTCGGGCGTGGGGCTGGCCATCACCAGGCGCTTCGTGGAGGCGGCCGGCGGCGAGCTGAGGATTTCCAACAGGAGGGGAGGCGGCACGGAGGCACGGATCCTGCTTCCCGCGGGCAGTCCACGCCGAGGCAGCTCATGAGAGTACTGGTCGTAGACGACGAAAAAAACATCCGCGATTCGATCAAGCGGTACCTGGAGGGCGAAAACATCGAAACCATGACCGCGGAGAACGGCCTGTCCGCCAGGCGTCTGCTGCAGGAGCAGGTATTCTCGGCGGGAATCATCGATCTGCGCATGCCGGGCATGGACGGCCTGGAGCTTCTGAAGTGGATACACGAGGAAGGCCGGCGGTTGCCCGTGATCATGATTTCCGCCTACGGGGAGGTCCGGGACGCGGTGGAGGCCATGAAGCTCGGTGCCCAGGACTACATCGTCAAGCCCTTCGACCCGGAGGAGCTGATCGTGCGGCTGGAAAAGATCGTGGAGAACCAGAGGGTGCGGGATCAGGTGGAGCTGGGAAGAGATCGCGAGCGGATGGAGATCGAAAATCTGGGCAGCTCCCCGCAGATGATCGAAATCCGCAGAACCATCGTGAAGGTGGCCGATACTCCATCGACGGTTCTGATCACCGGGGAGAGCGGAACCGGCAAAGAGGTGATCGCCCGGTTGATGCACAGCTGCTCCTCCCGCTCGGAGAGCCCCTTCATTCCCGTGAACTTGGGCGGATTGCCGGAGACCCTTCTGGAGAGCGAATTGTTCGGATACGAGCGCGGAGCCTTCACCGGGGCGGAGCGACGCAAGGTGGGTCTGTTCGAGGTGGCTTCGGGAGGAACCCTGTTTCTCGATGAGATCGGGGAGATGCCTCTGCAGCTGCAGGTCAAGCTGCTGAGGGTGTTGCAGGACAAGAAAGTGCAGAGGCTGGGGGCGACGGACCTGATCCCGGTGGATGTGCGGATCATCGCCGCGAGCAACCAGGACCTGCAGGAGCGGGTGAGGGAGAAGGCGTTCCGGGAGGACCTGTACTACCGTCTGAACGTGATCCATCTGACCGTTCCTCCCCTGCGGGAACGCATCGACGACCTGCCGCTGCTCGTCGGTCAGCTGCTGCGCAGGCTCAACCTGAAGGTGGGCAGGAGCGTGCGCCAGGTGGACGGGCAGGCGCTGGAGCAGCTGCGGCGCTACTCCTTTCCCGGGAATGTGAGGGAACTGGAAAATCTCCTGGAACGGGCCCTGATCTTCGCCGAGGGCGACACCCTCTCCGCCTCGGACCTATCCCTTCCGCAGAGTGATCGGGCCCCGCTGCCCCGCCCGGCGACCCTGAAGAATCTGGAGAAGCAGGCGGTCATAGAGGCCCTGCACCGCTGGGAAGGCAACCGAACCCGGGCCGCCGAGGAGCTGGGAATCACCCGACGGACCCTGCTCAACAAAATCAGGCATTTCGGAATCGATCTATAGGAGCTTGTCCACGGCCTGGGCGATCGCCATGCACGAGGTCAATCCGGGGGATTCGATTCCCACCAGGTTGATCAGGCCGGAGAGGCCGCGGTCTCCCTCCTCGCGGATGATGAAATCCCGGAAGGGCTCCCCCTGACGGTAGAGTTTGGGGCGTATGCCGGCCATATCCGGGGCCAGGTCGTCGAGCTCCAGGAAGGGAAGGAACCGCTTCGCCTTCGTGAAGAAGGATTCCAGCCGGGCCTCATCCACATCGTAGGAGATCTCGTCGACATACACGGCGTTGGGGCCGATCTTCAGGCGGTCGTCCAGGCTCAATACCGCATGTGCTCCCAGGTGGATCGGTGAGGGAGTGGGGTAGACCAGGCGTTCCAATTTGCCCTGGTGGCGGCTGGAGACGCTGAAGTACTCGCCCTTGCAGGGGTAGATCCGGTAGCCTTCCCCATCGAGATCGATCCCGGCCATCCCGGCGACCCTGTCGGCCCACAGCCCGGCAGAGTTGATGAGCACCCCGCTTTCAAGCTGTAGCGGCTCCCCGTCGGCGTCGCTGACCTCCACGACGTAGCCGTCGACGCTCTTCTCCAGGGCGATCACCTCCGTCCCGTAGGCCACCGTGGCCCCCAGGGATTGGGCGGTCTGTTCGAAATATTTCATGAGCTGGTGGGAATCCACGATCCCGCTTTCCGGGCTGTACAATCCGCACAGCCCGAAGACGTACGGCTCCAGGGTCTGCACTTCCTCCCGGCTGATCATGCACACACCGGCCGCGCCGTTGGTCTGCGCCTGCCGGAAGATGCCGTGCAGCTGCTCCTGCTCGGCTTCGTCCGTGGCCAGGATGATTTTCCCGGTCTTCCTGTGCGGTATCCCTTCTTTGCTGCACAGCTCGTAGAGCATCGGATTGCCCTGGATGCAGAGCCTGGTTTTGAGAAGATCTTCCCTGTAGTACAGGCCGGCATGAATCACCTCGCTGTTGCGCGAGGAGGTTTCCCGCCCGAAGCCGTCGTGGCGTTCCAACACCACGATCTCCGAGCCTCTCCTGGTGCGTGCAAGGAGCTCGGCGATCGCCAAGCCCACGACGCCGGCACCGATGATGACGATATCCACTCGGTCCACGAGCCCCATCATAGTGTTCCACGGGCCCCGGGACAAGCCCCTCCGACCCCCCGCGACTTCGCGGATCTCGGGCGGGCAAGATTTACTCTCCCCTGCCGCCCGTGCGATAATCGAAGGCAAGGAGGCAGGGATGAACGAGGATGCAAAACTGAGGGAGCAGCTGGCCTTTCACCTGTCGGGTCACGGTGCTCACATAGATTTCGATGCGGCCGTGGAGGGGCTGTCTTTCTCCTTGACCGGCAAACGGGTGCCGAATCTGGCCCATACGGCCTGGCAGCTGGTGTATCACCTGCGCATCGCCCAGTGGGACATCCTGGAGTTCTGCCGGAATCCCGGACACGTCTCACCGGAGTACCCTTCCGGGTACTGGTCCAAGGCAGCGGCGCCCTCGAATGAAGAACAGTGGCAGGGGGTGATCGCCTCGTTTCGGGAGGATCTGCAGGCCATGATCGGACTGGTCAGGGATACGGGCAACGATCTGTTCGTTCCCTTCGCCCACGGCAGCGGGCAGAATCTGCTGCGGGAGGCGATCCTGGTCATCGATCACAACTCGTACCATATTGGGCAGCTGGTCGACATCCGGATGCTCCTGGGTGCAGCGGTTCGGGACTGGTAATCGGGACGCCTCGGATCCTTGGAGATCATCGCCGAAATGTCCGAGACGCCGCAAGCGTGGAGCACGCTATCCCCGTTATAGAAAACGGACACCGCGGAAAAACAGACATCTCGAGAAAAAAATAGGCACCTCAAAGGTGTACATTTTTACCATTTTTACCATTTT
>JAFGQJ010000047.1 GCA_016935715.1 Spirochaetales bacterium | reverse complement strand
AGAAAGGACGAGCGCATCGAGCTCAATCCCGCCACGATCAAGCTCATGGGCATCCAGAGCAAGGAAGCCGCGCTGGTGCTCGAAAAACGAACCCGGAGATGCATCATCCGGGACCTGTCCTTCTCGGGGAGCAAGGTCCTCCTGTTCGGTGCCAGGCCGGAGGATGTGCGGAAGACCGCAGTGCTTCAATTCTCTCTCCTCACCCAGAGGGAAAGCATAGCGATCCCGGGCGCCATCGTACGCTTCGAGGAAGTGGTCGGCAGGGACGATATCGGGGCTTTCGGGATTCGGTTCCTCGAGGGGCAGATCCCGATGAGCTACAAGATGCTGATCAACAACACCCTCCGGCCGGACAAGCGCGCCCGCGAATAGAACCCCCGCACGCAGCCTTCCCGCCAAGATTTTCGAGCAAAAAAAAAATAAATTTTAAAGGGGGGGATGACGATTAAAAGAATGAGGGGTTTTCCAGCTTCGATTTCCCGGGAAAGAAGCTCGATCTTCCCCTAATCTACATATCGTCGAATTTGGAGGGAGGTTTAGTAAAAAGCAGAGAAATTCGGGCAGGGATGCCCGAAGGAATCCCACTGTTTCACGGAGGAAACAATGATCATCAACCACAACATGAGCGCGCTGTTCGCACAGCGCCAGGAAAAGATGAACACCTGGGTCCTGGACAAGAACCTGGAGAAGCTGTCCTCCGGCTTGAGGATCACTCGGGCCGGGGACGACGCATCCGGGTTGGCTGTTTCGGAGAAGATGCGCAGCCAGATCAGCGGCCTGCACAGGGCGGAGAAGAACACGCTGGACGGTATCTCCTTCATCCAAACCACGGAAGGATATCTTCAGGAAAGCCAGGACATCATCCAACGGCTGCGTGAGCTGGCCGTTCAGGCAGCCAACGGCATCTATTCCGACGAAGACCGGATGCAGATCCAGGTCGAGGTGTCGGCCCTGGTCGACGAAGTCGACCGAATCGCTTCCCACGCTCAATTCAACGGCATGAACATGCTCACCGGACGCTTTGCCCGGGAAACCGGCGAAAACATCGTTACCGCTTCCATGTGGTTTCATATCGGAGCCAACATGGATCAGAGGGAGCGGGTGTTCATCGGTACCATGACCTCGGAAGGCCTCGGGATCAAGCAGATGGCCAGCGGGGATATCATTTCGGTCTCTACACCGGACGAGGCAAACCGGGCCATCGGCGTGCTGGATGAAGCCCTCAAGGTCGTCAACCGGCAGCGAGCCGACCTGGGCGCGTACCAGAATCGCATGGAGCACACCATGAAGGGGCTGGCCGTCGGCGCCGAAAACATGCAGGCGGCGGAATCCCGGATCCGCGACGCGGACATGGCCGCGGAGGTGGTCGAGTTCACCAAGAACTCGATTCTCCTGCAGGCATCCATGGCGATGCTTGCCCAGGCAAACCTGAAACCCCAGACCGTGTTGCAGCTGCTGGGGTAAGGGACTATACTTGAATTTGCAGAGGAATACCGTTTTCTGATCTTTGAAAACCTTCACCCTCCTGACGGTGCCAAGGTATAGAGATAATCCGATTGAGGCGTGTCGTCGAGCTCTTCCAAGAGCTCGGCGACACCGATCGGGGCTGATCTCCATGCCAGACAGGAGAACAAATGGGAACGGATTCGGAGAAGGGCGCGAAGGACTCCGGAGTTCCTGTCGGTATCGCAGTTAGTTAGGCCAAGGAGGCCTTTCTCGTCAATTCAAGGAGGGTGAGATGATAATTAATCACAATATGAGCGCGGAGTACGCCAGCCGTGTCCTCAGGTTCCAGAACAAGGACGTGGGCAAGAATATTGAGAAACTTTCCTCCGGACTGAGGATCAATAGAGCTGGCGACGACGCCTCCGGCCTGGCGGTATCCGAGAAATTGAGATCCCAAATCCGCGGCCTGAACCAGGCGGAACGCAACATCGAAAATGCGGTCTCCTTCATACAGGCAACGGAGGGATATCTCGGAGAAACCCACGATATACTTCATCGCCTCCGAGAGCTCGCGGTGCAGTCTGCCAACGGCATTTACTCCGATGAGGACAGGATGCAGATCCAGGTTGAGGTATCTCAGCTCGTAGACGAGATCAACCGGATCGCCTCCCACGCTCAGTTCAACGGCATGAACACCCTGACAGGGGCGTTCGCCGATCCTGCTCGTGGGGGCACCGAGATTCGGAGTATGTACTTTCAGGTGGGTGCAAACATGGATCAGAGAGAGCGAGTGTATATCGGCACCATGACAGCCCAGGCCCTGGGACTGGAGAGCGCGGAGGTGGGGCAATCGATTTCGATTTCCACGCCGGATCAGGCCAATCGAGCGATCGGTCTGGTCGACGCCGCCATGACAGTCGTGTCCAGGCAGAGGGCGGATCTGGGGGCATACCAAAACCGCTTCGAAATGGCAGCCAAGGGCGTTGCGGTGGCAGCAGAAAACATGCAGGCTGCCGAATCGTTCATCCGGGATACGGACATGGCTGCCGAATCGGTGCAGTTCGTTAAGAACCAGATCCTTACGCAGGCCGCAACAGCTATGTTGGCTCAGGCCAACCTGCAGGGGCAGTCGGTACTGCAACTGCTACAGTAAAAGTGCGGTAACAACCGTTCCCGAAGCTTAAAGAGGTTTCTGGACGTCACCTCTTTTCGTAGAACCGATGGGGGAGGTCGCGCACTCCCCTGTCATTATTTTCATGGAGGAAACAGATGGGAATCAAGATTCAAGGAGTACCAAATCCACGAATCTCCCATGAGTACCCGAATGCCACGAAGCCCCAGTTTCCCGAGCAGCGGAGCAAATTGGGGCGTGCCCGGCCCCCGGAGGCCTCTCCCAGGAAACAGGATATCGACGAGAGCCTGAATATCCTGAGGGAAGCCTTCCGCATGTTCAACAGGCGGCTGAAGTTCAGTGTGAACGAAGAGATCGACAGGGTCGTCGTAAAGGTGGTTGAGGGAACAACCGATAAGGTAATCAAGGAGATTCCGCCGGAGGAAATCCAGAAACTTGTCGCCCGGATCAGGGAAACGATCGGGATTCTGTTCGACGAAGAGATTTAGCCCGGGGCGCACAGTCCGGGTCGTGCAGACCGCGGCGCGGCCGGCGTACCTGGGGCAGAACGGGCGTCATCAAGAAAGAGGCGTTGAAAACCGTCTGCATGCATGGCCCCAAACTCCGTTTTGCAACCACGATTCTCTTACATGCAATTATTCTCCTAACCCCTTTGCCCCTCCGCTCGCAGAGCTACCTGCCCGGAAGCAGCAGCAAGTACGACAGCGAAGAGGCGATCGAGAAGCTGGTCGAAGCGGAGAGCATTCCCCTGGAACGTATGGAGGCGGAGAAACAGACCTACAAGGACCAGAAGAAGGCCTGGATAAGCCTCAACCAGAGAATGGTCTCCCTGCGGGACTCCGCCCGCAGCCTGTACAGCTTCGAAAATCCTTTCAACAACAGGATCGCCGCCTCCTCGGATGAGAGCATCCTGACCGCCACCGCGGACCGCACCGCCGTGGAGCAGGAGGTATCGATCCGGGTGAAGAGGATCGCTTCGGCGGATCGATTCCTGTCCAGGTCCCTGCCCAGGGACTACAAGGCCCCGGCCGGAGTGTACCGTATCCGGATCGGAGAGCAGGAGGTGCGGGTCAATTTCCGCGGCGGGTCCCTCAAGGAGCTGGCGGAAGCGATCAATGCCCGCTCCGAAGGTCTGCTGGAAGCCTCGGTCGTCAGCGACAGCAAGACCTCCCAGGTCTTCCTGATCGAGAGCAGGCTTACCGGAGCGCGCAACACCCTGAGCTTCCACGACCAGGCCGCCGCCTTCGCCGAGCAGGCGGGCATCCTGGAGCGCTCCCTGGAGGCCAGCCGCACGATTTCCCTCAGTCCCTCCCTCGTGGAGGGGGAGGAAATCTCGGTCAGGGAGGGGACCCTGAAACTCGAGCCGGTGTCGGAAGCCTCGATCCCCATCCGGCCGCCTCACGCGATGAATCCCAACATGGTGCTGTCCCTCGAGGTGTGGGTGCAGAAACTTCCGGAGGAAGCCTACCTGGAACCCACACCGCCGCCGGGACCGGCTGTCCCCTCCCCCGGATCGATCGAGTTCGAGGGGATCGGGGTGGAAAGCGCCCGCTCCCGCACCGTCCTGCCGCCATGGGAGCCGCCGGAACCGCCCCAACGGGTCGATGATCAGAGGATTCTCTTCGTCCGGGAGGGCGACCGCCTGATAAGCCTGCCCGCCCTGCAGGATTCCGCGGATTTCGTAGAGCTGCAGTTCGAGGCTGCCGACCTGCCGGCGCGCATCGACGGGCTGGTGGTGCGCAACCGCAATACTCACCGGATCGTGGAGCTTCGCAACATCCGCATCTACGACAAGACCGCCCGGGGTGAGTACAGGGCCTTGAATCCCGTCACCTCGGCGGAAGATGCGCTCATCGAGATGAACGGAATCGAGATTACCCGTGAGAGCAACGACATCGATGATCTGCTCCCCGGCGTGAAGATCACCCTTCACGGTTCCGGGGACTCATCCGTTACCCTCTCCGTGGCAAGGGACCTGGAATCCATAATGGAGGGGCTGTACAACTTCATCGGGTACTACAATCGTCTGCTCATGCACGTCGACATCCTGACCCGCCGGGATGAGGAGGTACTGGAGAGCGCCGTCTTTCTCGACGACGCGGAGAAGGAGCAGGCGGAGGAAGATCTGGGACTCTTTCAGGGCAATACCACGCTGATGCAGTTGAAGTCCCGGCTCCAGCGCATCATGATGGATCCCCACCCGACCGACGGCGGCCGGGACTTGAGCCTGCTCGCCCAAATCGGCATCAGCACCTCCGCAGGCGGATTCCAGAGCTCCGGTACGGTGGACCGGACCCGGCTGCGGGGATACCTGCAGATCGACGAGGCCCAACTGGAGCAGGCCGTCACGCGCACGGGGGACTGGGTCAAACAGCTTTTCGGCTACGACAGCGACAAGGATCTTGCCATCGACTCCGGAGCGGCCTTCCAGGTCGACACCTACCTCAGGGCCTACGTGGACAGCGGCGGGATCGTCGCCACCCGGACGGCCGGATTGGACAATTCCATCGCCCGCAAGGAACAAGAGATCGAACGCTTCGAGGAACATCTGGCGGACTATGAAGCGGAATTGAGGAGAAAGTTCGGGACCATGGAAAGCGCGCTGGATAACCTTGAGAAATCCTCCCAAGCGATCGAAAATTTAAACAGACGCGGTGACTAGCTCCAGAGGTACGAAGAGGTGGAAATTCAGATAAACGATCAGAACCTCGATTTCACCATCGAGAGCGAGGAAACCCTCGGGGATGTGGTCAGGGATCTCGAGTCATGGCTGGACGGCACGGACCTGGTGCTCTACTCGGTCAGGCACGAAGATCGTGAACTGCTCTCCCTGCCCTACGATGAGTGGGCTACGACACCCCACAGCGAAGTCGGGACCCTGAATGTCGTGGTCAAACATACGCGCGAGCTCACCCTGCTCAATCTGCAGACGATCCTCGAGTACCTCGACATGCTCGAGAGGGGCGTCACGGCGGGCGACGGCCGGCGGCTCGCCGAGCTGCTGCAGGGATTCTCGAGCCTGGAGGAGAGCCTGCAAAAACACTTCCAGAGCTCCGATTCGGCTCTGCAGGGGCTGCTGTCCCTGTTCCGCGGCACACAGGCCGAGCAGGTATTGTCTTGGCCCGAGCAGACGCGGCGGCAGGCCCTCGGGCTGATCAGGCTGGCCGCCGAGCGCGTGTCCTTTCGGCTGCAGGAGCTTCAGGATCCCAGGGCGGCTTTGAAAACCCTGGCCGAAGCGATGAAGGTCTGCATAGAGGAGATCAGCGAGATTTCCATCCTTCTGCAAACCGGAAAGGACAGACAGGCGATGGACACCATGGTGCGCTTCTCCGAGCTGTCCCAGAGCCTCGTGCGCCTGGTGGCTTCGGTGTTCCCGGCCAGGAATGATGAGAAACTCGAGTCGAACGTCGGGGGGATGAGTCTGCGGGATTTCTACCAGGAGCTCAACAGCATCCTGTCGGAGCTGCTGCAGGCCTT
>JAFGQJ010000296.1 GCA_016935715.1 Spirochaetales bacterium | reverse complement strand
TTCGACAAAGCCAATCGCGTGCAGATCACGCTGGGAGCGGACAGGGAGTTTTCCCTCTGGAGCCTGCCGGTGCACACCACCAGTTACCAGTCGGACAAGCTCCAGAAGGTCTATCAGAGCTCCTGCTTCGTCCAGCAGTGGTCCCTGGAGCTGGATCCGGGGGCACAGGAGGAGCTGCGGGTTACCATGGATCTGCGAAAACGATAGGAGGCGGCCGCAGCCTCCGCCTGTTCGACCGCTGGCTTACGGCTGGTTCCACAAGCGGCGGAAGCAGGATTCCAGCCAGGGCTGGACCGGGCCGTACAGCCGTTCCTGGCAGAGCACGAACTCCAGCAGAGCTTCTTCATACAACCCCTGGAAGTAGTACGCCTGGGCCAGGTAGAAGCGAACCCGGGCCTCGGTGTCGGGGGAACGCCTGATGTTGAGGAATCCCTGCAGCTTCGATTCCGCTTCCCCGTAGTTCCCGGCCAGAAGGTGCTCCCGAAGAATTTTCTGGAGGCTAGCCGACTCCCCCGACGCCGGCCCGTTTCTGTCCTCCGGGAGGATCACCAGGGATTGCCGAGCCGCCTGTACCGGCGGGGCGGAGGTGAGCAGGCGGGAGATTGCCTGTAGAGTACGGGGATCCAGTTGCTCGGCCCGCCGTGGAACGCCGGCCGGGGTACCCTGCGGAGGCTGGAGGTAGGGAAGCTGTGTGGTCGGAAAATCCTTCGACCCGGAGGAGATGCCGGCCGTTGCGGCAGCCGGTGCGGCAGCCGCAGCCGGTGCGGGAACCGCTGCGCCAGCCGCCGGCTGGGACGTTTCAGGGGCGGCGGTCTTCCCGGGAGCCGCGGCCTCGGCTGCGGCCGGCGGAGCCTGAGCCGTTTGACGGACCGCGCCGGGTGCCGGGGACGGCTGTCCCGGAGCCGCTGCTTCCTCAGCCGGAAGCGGAGGCAGGGCGGATCTCCCGGAGCCCAGCGGCAGCACCACCGCCTGCTCCGTGGTGTTCTCCCCGGGCACCAGCGTCTGCTTGCCCAGTTTGAACGATTCGCTGTCGATCACGGCGTAGTAGGTTTCCACGCCCGGGATGGGCAAGTCCAGGAAGCTGGTGGTTCCGGCATCGAGCTGCAGGGGGGCGTATGCCTCCACCAGGTCCTCCGTGGCCCTGATCGGATCGTTGCCGCGGAAAAGCAGCAGGTCGCGGCCGGGATTGGAGACCTTGAAGGTTACCTGGACGGAATCACCGGCAATCAGAGCACGGATGCCGGTTATCTCTGCGGCAGGGCTCTGCGCGGAGGGCCGGACCGTTATTCGGGCTGCCTCGGAGGTTTTGTTGCGAAAGGGCACCAGAAACCTCTGGATCGTGCCCGTGTCCTCGCGTATGAGCGCGGCGTAATAGTACCAGCCCGCATCCTCCGGCGCGTCTTCGTAGCTCTCCTGGTCCGCCTCCAGGGTGGCGAGCAGCTCGGCCTCATCCAGGTTGCTCTGATCGATTTCTTCGGTGTGCCGATACAGGAGTATGGATCCCTGAAGATTCGCGGGATTTCGCCAGCTGACGTGGATCCGGGAATCAACCGCTTTGGCTTTGAGCTTGGATACGAAGGCAACGGCAGACTGTTTTCCCGCTTCCTGCGGAAATACCGCAGCTGCGACGAGCACAGCGAGGAGAAGCGGGGCAACTTTCTTCATACACGTTACTCATCGGCGGAGATTTTTCATAGTTTGACACAAAATAGGAGAATCTTTAAACTTAATCAAGATGTTCGTAGCAGTTGCTTGTGATCTGGGCAGCAGGGATCATCAGGACAGGGTCTATTCCAGCCTCGTGGAGTACGGATTCAAGAAGGTGCATGAAGGCCTCTACGAATCCTTTACGATAAACGATCAGGGGTTGCTCCGGCTGAAGAAGGAGTTGGATCGTCAGACGGACAGTTATGACAGCCTGCGCTTCTATCAGTATCCGATGGAAAATACCCTGGTAATCTCCGTGCTCAAAGAAAAGAAATGGCGCAAAACCGTCGTGAGCACCGGCAGAGGGCGGCAAACCTGACCGCAGATCCGCGGCTGCAATCAATCCGAGGGAAACGAGGAAGGTAAACCATGCTTGAGGAACTGCAGGGTAAACTCGCGAGCTTAGAGGAAGATATAGTAGAGTCCTGGAGGCATCTTTGACCCGGAGGGGTTGATCGAAAAGATCCGATCTCTGGAGCAGCAGACCAGTGCCCCTGATTTCTGGCAGAACCGGGAACGTGCGGAAAACACGTTGAGCACCCTGAAGCGGCTGAGGGATACCTACGACCCCTGGCTGGAGCTGAGGGCTCGCTTCCGGGACCTGAAGGAGCTCCTGGAGCTGGCCTCGGAGGAGGCCGACGAATCCGTGGCAGGGGAGATCGTCTCCGGTCTCGAAAAACTGAAGGCCCGCTACGAGCAGCTGAAGCTCCTGCAGGTGCTGGGGGAGGAGAACGACTGCCTGTCCGCCTTCCTCACCATCCACTCGGGAGCCGGCGGCACGGAAGCCTGCGATTGGGTGAGCATGCTTCTGCGCATGTATACCCGCTGGGCCGAGAGTCACGGCTACTCCACCGCCATACTCGACATTCTGGAAGCGGAGGGGGGGATCAAGAGCGTCACCATGGAGATCACGGGGGACTACGCCTTCGGATTCCTGAAGAGCGAGACCGGCATACACCGACTCGTACGGATCTCCCCCTTCGACTCCTCCCGCAGGAGGCATACGTCCTTCGCCTCGGTGTTCGCCTCCCCCGTGATCGACGACACGATCGAGGTCGAGATCAGACCCGAGGACTTGCGCGTCGACACCTACCGGGCCGGCGGCGCGGGGGGACAACACGTAAACAAGACCGATTCAGCGGTTCGCATCACCCATCTGCCAACGGGGATCGTGGTGCAGTGCCAGAATGAAAGGAGCCAGCACAAGAACAAGGCCATGGCCATGAAGGTGCTGCGCTCCCGGCTGTACGAGCACTACAGGGAAGAGCAGGATGCGGAGCGGGAGAAGCAGGAGAGCGAGAAGAAAGAGATCGCCTGGGGCCACCAGATCCGTTCGTACGTGTTTCATCCCTACTCCATGGTGAAGGATCACCGGACCAAGACCGAGACGGGCAATGTCCAGGCGGTGATGGACGGGGAGCTGGACCCGTTCATCGAGAGCTATCTCATGTTTGAGTCGGGGGCGGAGAAGCAGTGGGCATAAACGTCCTGATCGCTGACGATCTGAAGTTCATCAAGCTGGTTCTGCGGGAACTGGTGGAAAAGGCGGGCTTCCGCGTGGTCGGGGAGGCCTCCAACGGCGAGGAAGCCATCGAGCTGTATCAGGACAAGCGTCCCGACGTGGTGCTCATGGATATCACCATGCCCAAGGTGGACGGTTTGACGGCGATGAAGGAGATCCTGAAGATCGACCCGGAGGCCAAGATCATCATGTGCTCCGCCCTGGGGCAGCAGAGCCTGATCGTTCAGGCACTCCAGATGGGCGCCAGGGACTTCATCGTCAAACCCTTCCGCGAGGAAAGGGTCGTGGCCTCGATCAAGAAGATCCTCGACATAGAATGAACAATCGAATGAACAATCG
>JAFGQJ010000295.1 GCA_016935715.1 Spirochaetales bacterium | reverse complement strand
GGCCGAACACGGCGATGGCGGGGATCTTGTCCACGCCGAGCTTCCTGGCATCGCTTTCGCTCTTCACGAAGTCCTTCACCTCCACGGAAATCTTGTCCGAGAGAGCGGCCACCTCCTCCAGCAACTCTCGAGTTTCCTTACAGAACTGGCATTCGAACTCCTGGGTGAACATAACCAGTTTTACAGCACCGGTCAGCTTGGCCAGGCGATCTCCGACGGCCTTCTTGTCCTTTTCACCGATCATTGCCATAGTTGCACCTCCTCATGTTTTGTTAATGTATATTCAATTTTCTATATATAGTATTCTCTCATAAAATACTGAAAAACGGACAAAAGGCAAACTGCAATAGCACAGGAGCGTCTTTTACATTACACTTAGCCATTACCATTATAATGGAAATAGAATCATGGAAACGACCCTCTATATCGGCACGGCAATCCTGACAATTGCATGGTCGGTATGGACCTATCTCACCTGGTCGGATCGCTCCCGCCTCGAAGACTACACGGGAAAGAGGTTCTACCTGATCGCCTCCCCGAGCGGCTATTTTCTGCTTCTCGCCCTGGCCGGCTGGCAGCGGATTCAGATGATCCGCCTGGACCTGATCGGCCTGGCCGTGTACGACTGCCTGATCGTCCTCTCCTGGATCATCCTGCTGATTGCCCGGGGCCTGAAAGCCGCCCAGTTCAAGAAGATGTACACGGGAGTTCTGGTGTTCTTCAACATCGTGGCCGTCATCCTGGTCGGCGGCATTTTCCTGATTCGCCTGTTTCCGCCGCTGCTGATCCGGTTGTCCGACTTCATCAACCAGGGAATCCGGCTGGAGTTCTTCAAATTCGCCTGGATCGGCCTGGATCCGGAGACGCACGAACGGGATTTCATCTCCATGGCCAACAAGATCCTTATCGCGCTGTTTTCCTACATCCCGATCACCGTACTGCGCACCCTCTACACCCACCGCCAGATCATCCGTCAGCGCAAATGGATCACCGAGGAGATCAACACCCTGAAACGGAAGATCGAAGAGCTGGAAAAGGCGCGTAAGGAATAGGGCTCCGCTCCCGTCTGTTCGCCGCATCCCCGAACCCCTGAATGCTGTGCCAGGATCCATGAGGTACAGGATCCCCGTGTCCAGGTATCCCCTAAACCTTGACAGGAGGGGGCGGTATGTCGTACATTTACATAGGATACCGATGCATCGATCTACAAGGTATAAGTAATCGATGATTGTTTTTTTATCTTCTCGAATCATTTTCATTCTCCACATTCTCACCGCTTTGGGCTCCCTGGCCATTCTGGCTCTGTCCCTGGCCAACATCATCTGGCTGCGCTCCAGCGGGTACGAGCCTGCTTCAACCGATCAGGGCAAGGTCTCGGTGCTGGTCCCGGCGCGAAACGAAGAGGCAAACATCCGCCGCTGTCTGGATTCCCTGCTGGAGCAGAGCTACCCGAACTACGAGATCATCGTCCTGGATGATTGTTCCGAGGACCGGACCGCCGGGATCATCGCCAGCTATGCCAGCCGCTACCCGCATCGCGTGCGGGCCATAAGCGGCGTCCCCCTGCCGCGGGGGTGGTGCGGAAAAACCCACGCCATGCAGGTGCTGTCCCAATACGCGGACGGGGACTACCTGCTGTTCACGGACGCCGATACGGTCCACAGCCGCCACAGCATCGCCTGGGCCGTAACCAACCTCAATGCACACGAGGCGGACTTCCTGTCCGGCTACGTGCACCAGGATCTGCAGACCTTCGGCGAGGCGCTGATCGTCCCCGCCACCTACATCATGAGCGCCGTGGTGATGCCCCTCTGGCTGATTCCCAGGGACAACTCGAGCATGCTCAGCTTCGCGGTCGGGCAGCTGGTGATGTTCCGGCGCAGGGCATTCGAGGCCATCGGCGGGTACCGCTCGGTGGCCGGGCAGATCAGCGAGGACGTGTTCGTGGCCCGGGCGGTCAAGAGCGCCGGCTTCCGTCCGATCTTCCTCGACATACGCGACTACGTCAGCTGCAGGATGTACCAGGGGTACCGCCGGTCCTTCGAGGGAATCGCGAAGAACCTCTACGATTTCTTCAAAAACCAGCCCGTCCTCTTCGCCTCCGTCGCCTCGGTCCTGGTAGCCTTCATTGTGCTCCCCCTGGCTCTGGTCCCGGTCGAGCTGTACACGGGCAATCCCCTGATCCGTTTCTCTCTGTTCAGCGTGCTGGCCTTCCTCCTGGCCTGGTCCCTTACGCTGTACGATCGGGGTCAGAAATGGTGGGTCCCCCTGCTCTACCCGCTCTCCTTCGTCCACCTGCTGTACATGGCCTGGAAGAGCTTCGGCCGGGTGGCCACGCACCTGGGTGTCGAGTGGAAGGGGCGGGTTTTCAAATAGCCATGGCCTACAAACGGGGAGACAGGATCGCCGGCTTCAGTGCCTCCTTCCTTCCCGCGCGGATCGTGTTCCACTTCACTCTTACGCTCGTCCGGCTGGTGAACCGGCTGGTATTCCGCCTGAAGGTCGAAGGCAGGGAGCACCTGCAGCAGGTGACCTCCGGGATTCTGGTGAGCAACCACACGCTGGTGCTGGACCCCGGGATCATCGCCAACGTGATCCGCCCCAGTCGCACCTACTTCACCATGCTGGAAGAAACCGCCTGCATCCCCCTGCTCGGGACCTTCGTCCGCCTGCTGGGGGCCGTTCCGATCCCCTCCCATGCCGCGGCCATACGAACCATGGAACGGGCGCTGCGCACGGAGATGCGGGACCTGCCCTTCGTGCACGTGTATCCCGAAGGGGAATGCTACCTGTGGAACCAGCAGATCGAAGAGTTCCAGCCGGGGGCGTTCTACCTCGCCTGCCGTCTGGGGCTGCCCATCGTGCCGCTGACCATCGTGCTGCACCGCAGGCGCTGGCTGGGGCGGGAATCCTTTCACCTCGGCGGGAGGGAGATCCGCATCCCCCCGCAGGTGACCGTGGTGATCGGAGAAGCGATCCAGGCCGGCGAAACCCGTGGGAAAAACCCGAGGCGGGAGGCTGTGGAGCTGAGCCGGGAGATACACGAGCTCATGCAGCGGACGATCGACCGGGAACGAGGGTGCAAGAGCCTGTCCAGGGGCCGCATGCCCCGGCTGGCCCTGCAGCACCCGCAGGCGGCGGCACAGGCAGGTTGATCGCGACCCGGGCTAGGCCCGGGGGAGACTCACCGTGAACGTGCTGCCCTTGCCCGGCTCGGAGTCGACCCGAATCGAGCCGTTGTATTCATCGACGATCCGTTTTACCGTGGCGAGCCCCAATCCGGTTCCGGGAATGGCGGAGGTCTGGGGGTTCTTCACCCTGTAGAACTCCTCGAACAGCCCCTTCTGCTCGTCCTCGCTCATGCCGATACCCGTATCCCGGACCTCTGCTACCACCGATCCTCCTTCCTGATGCAGCACGAGTGTGAGGCTCCCCCCATCCCGGTTGTACTTGAGACCGTTGGAAATCAGGTTCATGTAGATTCGGTCCACGTCCTTGCGGTCCGCCCGAATCGTGTACTCCCCATCCGGAGCTTCCAGGGACAGGGCAATCCCTCTTCGATCGGCCTGAGCCCGGAAGAACTCCAGCTGGTCCTTCAGGATCGCCTTGAGCTCCAGCGGCTCGATCGATTTTTCGACCTTGCCCGCGTCGCTCTGATTGAGGAACAGCAGATCCCGGATCAGATCCAGGAGTGCCTCTCCCCGGATCTTGCTGCGCTCCATCATCTCGTGTATCTTCCCAACCTGGTCGTCGAACATCCCGGTGAGGATGATGTTTATGTAGTTGATGATCGCGGCGATCGGGCTTTTCAGCTCATGTGCAACCATGGAAATGAAACGGGTCTTGTCCTGTTCCGCCTGCCACTGCCTGGTAACATCCTCCAGGATGACGATCACGCCGGCAGCCTTCCCCTCCCGCAGATAGGGGTTCACCCGGATCTCAAGCATCCTCTCCCTCATCTGCTCCCAGCGAACCCTGGCCTCATCCTTTTGGGATTCGGATGCCATGATCCCCTCGATGTCCTGCCGGACTTCCGCGCTCAGGCCGAGGTCCTCCAGGGTCAACTGCGGGTGATAGTGAACCGACAGGAGGCTCTCCGCCTTCGGGTTCATCAGAACCGGTTCCCGGTTGATGTTCAGAACCACGACCCCCTCGTGCATCGAGTTGATCAGCTGGCGTGACAAATTTCGCTCACCCGCCAGCTCGGTAAGGTACGTCTCCCTCTCCAGGATCAGCCTGCGCTGCTTTACCGCCCTCTCCACGACCTCCTTGAGGTCCTTGGGATTGAACGGCTTCACCAGGAAATCGAAGGCGCCCTGGCGGGTGACTTCCATGGCCGCCTCCACCGTGGCCAGGGCGGACACGATCACGACGACGGTCTGGCGGCCCGGCGTCTCGTTGATCCGGCGGGTCACCTCGAAACCGTCGATCCCGGGCATCTTCAGATCGACCAGGGCCAGGTCGTAGGCGTTGGCCTCGAGCAGATTGATGGCCTCCTCGCCGTTTTCGGCCAGATCGACCCGGAAGCTGCTTCGCTCCAGCACCCGGCGCATGCCCTCCCTCATGCCCTCCTCGTCATCGACGACCAGGACTCTCAGTTTCTCATCAGCCCCGTTCATTTGTCCGGGTATCCTTTTTCAACGAATCATCGCCTCACTGTAGCGGGATTTGCCGACGGAACAACCGCTCCCGTGCTATAGGGAATCCAGCATCGCCCTGGCCTGTTTTCCCGCATCCGAGGATGGATCCAGGTCGCAGGCCTTTTTCAAGCTCTGCTCTGCCGCGGCTCTCTGGCCGAGCCGGATGCTGCAGAATGCGGAGAGCAGATGGACGGTCTGGGTGTATTCATGATCCGCATAGCGCTGCACGAATTGTTCGAACAGCTCCTGGGCGGCCTGACAGGACTGAGTTTCCAGCAGGAGCTGTCCCTTGATCAATACGTAGTCGGCGTAGTGTTCCGAGGACGGGGACAGTTCCGATTCGCTCAGGTAGCGCATGGCCGGTCCGTACCTGCCCGCCATGGCGTAGGCATACCCGATGTAGAACAGGTATAAAGGTCGGTTTCTTCCGTAGTCGAGCTCGAGGGCCTCTTCGAAGTACTGAACCGCTTCTTCGTAGCGCTCCTGTTCCAGAGCCGATTTGCCCTCCTCCACCGCATCGACTTCCTCATCCATGAACTCGATGCCGGGACCTTCGATCCTTTCCTGCCGGACACCCCCGGGATCGCTGTATTGCTCGTTCCGGGTGCTGAACAGGTTGCGGATCTTTGCCCGTACGATCTTCCCGATGCCCCAGCTGGAGACCTGGCGGGAGCTTTTTGTGAGCTCCGATACGATGTATGTGCCCGCTTCACTCAGGGTGATCTTCAAGCCCCCGGAGGACAGCTCGGCCACGGATGCGGCACCGAGGCGCAGCAGCGCATTGTCCGCAACCGCCGTTCCAATCTCCACCGGCAGCCAGCCGGCCTCTGAGCGCACCTCGACGGTTCCGAAGATGTAGTCCACGGTCACATCCCCGGACCAGACAGCCGCCGCAACGGGGAGTAAAACCAACAATACGAGAATCCTACGCTTCATCCCACGCATCTGCTTTCTCTCCGATTATAACCGATTGGCACTGCTCTTTGCCACCCGCCCCTGGTGCCCCTGGTGCCGGATCTTCTGACCGCGGCTGAGAAGGAGAAACACGGCGAGACAGAGGATCACCAAAACCAGGAAGCCGGCAACCAGGAAAAGTACGCTGTCGATCCCGAACCTCTCCTGAACCGCGCTCACGATCTTGACGGCAAAGGCGCCGGCCCCGAAGGTCAGCGTGAACTTGATCCCGTAGCTCATCGCCCGCCACCTGGCGGGAGTCAGGAAGGCGAGTAGGCTGTTTTCGATCGGCTGCATCCCGACGGTAAAGAGCACGAACATCCCTGCCGCCGGTATCAGCAGGGCACTTCCGAGAAAAGCCGCGGCCAGGACGAAGGGCAGGGCGCAGCAGAAGAAGATGAAGTAGGCCCACTTGAGGCTGTAGCGGTCCGCCACCCGGCCTCCCAGTGCCTGACCGAAGATTCCTAGCACGTACACGCCGGTGGCGCTGAGATTGGCGATCAGGGTCTGAAAGGCGGGGACGTCCTGCACGGAGTCGAGACGCCTGGTGAAAAGATTTTGGAGAACCCGGCTCACATTGCCGAGCCGGGATTCTAGGAACGCGGGCAGGATTACGGTGAAGCTCCTGTACATCAACCCCGCGAACAAGACACCCACGCTGAACACCACGAACAGACGCAGGGCCGTACCGGATGCAAGCTTCTCCACCTTCGTGGCCTCCGAGCCCCGTTCGACCGAGAAGGGCGTCAGCACTCCCCCGATCCCGACGGCAAGCCCGACGGCGCCCAGGATCACCACACCCAGGCGCCAGCCGATCAGATAGCTCAGCACCCCGGAAACCAGAGGGGCGCTGGCCATGCCGACATTTCCCCACACTCCGTTGATCCCCATGGCCCTGCCCCTCTGCCGGATTCCCTGTGAGACGAGGGCGAGTCCGGAGGGATGATAGGCCGAGCACCCGATTCCTACCAGGGCGAAGGAGGCGGTCAGCAGGAAGAGAGAACGGACCAGACCTGCCAGCACGAAGCCCGCGGCCGCCAGCACGGCCCCCGTGTTCATGGCCCATTTGTGCCCCCAGTGATCGCTCACCCAGCCCCAGGCCAGCGCCATGATTCCGTACAGCAGATACATCCAGAAGCTGATGTTCAGCACCGCGGAAATGGGCAGCCCCAGATCCCGGCTCATCGGCATCACCAGGGCGGGAAACACCAGCACGTAGAAATGAGTGAGAAAGTGAATGGCCGAAGAGAAGAAGAGGATCTTCCGTTCCTGTGGATTCATCGATGCATACGATCCGCTGCTGTCTCTCTACATGTGGGCGTCGGGATGCCCGCGGCCGCCGGGAGGACCGAGGATTTCCGCCCAGATCACGGCGCGCTTCAAGGGGGGCAACCTCTCCAGCCTGGCCGTTATCGAAGAGCGTTCGAGCGGCCTGATCTGCTCAGCCATTCCGGCGGAGCGCTCGGATCTCATCCGGGCCTGCAGCCTTTCCCGCAGATCCCGCCGTTTCCCCTCCCGCCGTCGCGACACCGCGACCGGCCGCGGCATCACCGCGGGACCCTGCCCTGCTTCGCCCGCGGAGGCAGTCTTGATATCGTTCAGGCTCAAAGGCGGGGGATAGGCGTAGCTCTCCCGGATCGCCGCCTGCCCCCGGGCCGGCGGCGCAGGGGCGAAGGGGGGAGCCGGAGCGGCGGAGGTCGGGGTTTGAGGATACGCAGCCGCGGATTCCCGCTGCCAGGGGAACCTCCGCTCTCGAGCAGTTTTCCGCCCGGACACCTTCTTTTCCTGCCCGGCGGGGATCTTGGCAGCCGTCCGGGTCGCAGCTTCTGCGCTCTCAGCCTCCGTCCGCTTTCGCCTCCTGCGGGAAGCCCGGGCGCGCAGCAGGATCGAGATCACCGCGAACAGCAGGATCGGTACCAGGGTTAACAGACCCTCAGAGGCTTGAGCACGCAGCACTGTCTACTCCTCCTCCGGCTTTGCCTGTCCCTCTTCACCGATGCTCTCCCGCATCTGGGTATCCGCCTGAATGTTCCTCAGGCGGTAGTAATCCATGATGCCCATGTTGCCGCTGCGAAAGGCATCGGCGATGGCTTTGGGGATCTCCGCCTCCGCCAGCACGACCTTGGCGCGGTTCTCCCGCACCAGGGCGGACATCTCCTGTTCCCGGGCCTTGGCCGCGGCGCGGCGCTGTTCGGCGATGGCCTGGAAACGACGCTTGTCCGCCTCCGCCTGATCGGCCTGCAGCTTGGCCCCGACGTTTTCACCGACATCCACGTCCGCGATGTCGATGGACAGGATCTCGAAGGCGGTTCCGGCGTCCAAGCCCTTCTGGAGAACGGTTTTGGAGATGTTGTCCGGATTCTCCAGGACGTGCTTGTACGATTCAGCCGAGCCGATCGTCGTGACGATGCCCTCCCCCACCCTGGCGATGATCGTCTCCTCGGTGGCGCCCCCGACGAGCCGTTCGATGTTGGCTCGCACCGTGACCCGGGCCTTGGCGCGCAGCTGGATTCCGTCCTTGGCCACGGCATCGATCGTGCCGCGGCTCTTCTCCGGGTTGGGGCAGTCGATCACTTTCGGGTTGACGCTGGTCTTGACCGCATCCAGAACGTCCCGGCCGGCCAGATCGATGGCCGTCGCCCGCTGAAAGTTCAGGGGGATGTTGGCCTTGCTGGCGGCGATCAGGGCCTTGCTCACCCGGATCACGTCCCCTCCGGCCAGAAAGTGGGTCTCCAGCTGGTCCGAGTCTACCTGGATCCCGGCTTTGGTGAGCATGATCCGGCTGTCCACGATCAGCCGGCCCTTGACCCGCCGGATCCACATCCCGATCAGCCGGCCGATCGCGATATGGGCGCCGGACAACAGGGCTCGAAACCAGAGCCCGAAGAATTTCAAGAAGATAGCGATGAATGCGATCGCGACGACCGCTACCAGTACATACAGGATGATCATTTTATCCTCCTTGCCGCACCACCACGCGGCTTCCCTCTACTTTTAGAACGCGAACGGTTTTGTCCTTCTCGATGAACTCCCCGCCGCTTACGGCGCTGTACTTGCGCCCGTCGATCAGCACCATGCCGACGGGGCGCAGGATGGTCAGCGTGGTCCCCTCCCTGCCGACCAGATCGGCGTACTTCTCGGGAGTGAAGGAGTAGTACCCCTTTTCCGATTCCTGCCGGTCCTGGCTGATCAGCCAGCGTCCCACCGGGGAACGGGGAAAGAATCTGAAATACAGGACGATGAACACCGGAACCAGGACCAGAACCACGGCCAGGTAAATCGAACCGATCAGATTGCCCAGCCGCTGGTAGGCGATCACGATGCTCGCGATGATCGACCCCAGGCCCGCGATCCCGATGATGCCGGCGGAGGGCACGAACACCTCGAGGATGATGGCCACCAAACCGGCCGCAGCCAAACCGATCGCCAACCACATGGCCGTTCCCTCAGGCCCTCCGGACCACGATCCTGTTGCCGCTGGCCTCGATGATCTCCACCGGGCTGCCGCTCTCGATGTACTCTCCATCGGTTTCCACCACCAGGATCTCTCCCTGGAATTCGGCCTTTCCCGCCGGACGGAGCGCTGTGACCGCAGTACCAAGGCGGCCGGCCAGCAAAGCCGAGCTTTCGCTGCTCTGAACCGTGTAGCCGGCCGTGCTGTCCTGGTTGCTCTCCAGAATCAGCCGCTTCAACCCCGGGGTGCGCGGGAAGATCCTCAACAGGAGGACCAGGAGCACCAGGGAACCGACAAAGCCGAATCCGATGTTGCGCAGATTCCGCAGGAAGATGTCCCACTGCCAGGGAACGCGGGGTATGATGAAATCCTGACGGGAAAGCACCAGTCCGCTGATCATCAGCACGATTCCGGATATTCCGGTAACCCCGAAACCCGGAATCAGGAATATTTCGACCACCAGCAGTACGATCCCCAGAAGAAAGAGGATGATCTCGAGAGAACCGACGGTGCCGAGAAGGGCGCCGCCCAGAAAGATGATCAGGAAGGCGATGATCGCGATCGTCCCGGGCACGCCGAAACCGGGACTGGTGATCTCCATGTACAGCGCCGCCAATCCGACAAGGACGAGGATGCTGGTCACCGCCGCACTGGTGATCACCGATACGATCC
>JAFGQJ010000294.1 GCA_016935715.1 Spirochaetales bacterium | reverse complement strand
GACGTATCGACAGGCGATGATTCTCGTCGCCAGGAGGCTGCTATGGGTCGATCCGCACGAATAGCGGTTGTTTCCCTTGTTTTCCTGCTGCTCACGGTGCTGACGGTGCAGGGTATCGGTGTCAGCTTCTGCTACCTTCTGCCCAGAAATGGCACGTTCTCCCACCCGGTGTATCCACTGTCTTTCCGCGGCATCGGCATGGACATCGGTCGTTACTTCGGCGCCTCGGGCTCGTTGTCCCTGTACAGCATCCGCGGTATGGGTATCAAGGATTCGAGCGGCAGTCCCATCGAAACCGGAGGCCCGCTGGTCGGTCCCTTCCTCTCGATTCTGGGCTCCGCCGTGTTCGAGGCGAGAGTGCCGATCCCCCCGCTGGAGCTCGAAGCGAGCGGCGGCTTATTCGGCTGCTACAACATCGATCCTCCCCTGGTGACCGGCAACCTGGACCGCTACCTGGCCGGGGCCGCGGCCACCCCGTACGAAACCGTGACCTCTTCGCTCAGCTGCGCCGGCCGATGGGGATGGGGGTGGGTGTTCGGGGGCAAGGCCACCTTCTTCATCAAGGGTCAACTGGGCGTGTTTGCCGGAGCCAACTACTACGTCGGAGGATCGAAGCTCGAGCTCTCCGGCAGCTACGCGGCCGCTGTGGCCGGCCAGCCGCCGGTCACGGTCACCGACCTGCCCGCCGAGCTGCAGGACGCCTCTCTGGACTTCAGCGGTCTGGAGATCATTCTGGGCGCGGAGATCCGGCTCTGAGGCCCGCTCCGGCGCTCCTTCGATGCAGACGGGACAGAAGGAAGGCGATCAGCAGGAACAGCAGGGCGGAGTTGATGAACACCGCCTTGAAATCCAGATAGGCGGCCAGCAGCCCGCCCAGCATCGCTCCCAGGGACCACCCGAGCGACCGGGCGCTCCCCGAAAGCCCGAAGGCGCTTCCCCGCCTTTCCACGGGCACCCGCCTGGACAGGAGGACGTTCATGATCGGATCGATTCCCGCCGAGGAGAAGTCGGCCAGAAAAACGAACGGAACCAGGCTCCACACCGTGGGCAGGAAACCCTGGGGCAGCAGAAACGCTCCGGCCAGGGCGGCGCAGGCCATGCCGATGACGAAGGGTCGTCCCCGATCCACCAGCCGGCCCACGACGATACCGGCCAGCACCGCTGCCACCCCGGCCGTGGCATTGATCAGCCCCGCCTGGGTGGCGATGCCCAGTCCGGGGGCCGCGATCTCCTTGACCAGGAGAGGGTACATCGGACGTGGGGAAAAGCGGGCTACCCCGAAGAGAGCGAACAGGCCGATGAAGGGGAGGATGCGTTGCTGCCGCACGAGCTGGGTCAGGTTTTTCAGGAGGGACGGCACGCCGGAGCCGACCTGGGACGAGAAATCCTCCCTCACCCAGAACAGGGCAATGAGGAAGGCCAGGAGCAGGGTGGTCGAGGAGAGGAAGAAGGCGATCCGGAACCCGAACAGGTCTGCGAAGTAGCCTCCCACCAGCGGTCCCACCGCGTTGCCGGTGAACACGGCGGAGTTCATGATGCCGATGGCGAAGCCGATGCGCCTGTCCGGCGTGTTCGCCACCACCAGAGTCAGGTTGGCTATCACCGTCCCGGTGAACGCCCCCTGCAGGATACGCAGCACCAGCAGCGTCCCGGGAGTACGGACCAGCCCCATTGCGAACAGGATGACGGCCCCTCCCAGATTGGCCCGCAGGGTCATGGGTTTACGCCCGAAACGGTCGGAGAGGAAACCCCATATCGGAGTCAGGATCGCAAGGGATACACCGGAGCCGGCAGAAAGCAGGCCGCTCCACAGCCTCAGGCTCTCCGGATCGGTGATACCCATCTCCTGGATGTACAGGGGCATGAACGGCAGGGCGAAGTTGAATCCCATCAGGGACAGAACCTGGCAGATCCAGAGCACGAACAGATTCTTTCGCCAGTCGATCATCGGCCCGTCCCGCCCCTTGGATCGGCGATCCTGTCCGCAGCCCAGGCTGCCGCCTCGGCCACCAGCGGGTCCGGGCTGTCGAGATGCCCGGCCACCAGGCCGCTGAGAAGCGGGTCCCGCCGGTTCCCCGCGGCCAGCAGGGCGTTGCGCAGCAGGGCCCGTGGGGAAATCCATGACCGGTCCAGCGTGCTTCCACGGAGCAGCTCCCTGATCCCGCCTGCCGACAGGGCCAGTACCTCCCTGAGCGGCAGGCCGGGGCCCAGCTCACCGCGATCCGTCTGGGTCTGCACGCTCAGAGTACGGTTGTGGGGACAGGCATCCTGGCAGCTCTGGCAGCCGTAGAAGCGGAACGCCCAGGCCAGGCGGTGACTCTGAGAGAAGGCCACGGGCCGCGTGCAGAGCGCCTGAAGGCAGCGGCTGTCATCCAGATGCCCCGCCCGCTGCAGGGCGTCCGCCGGGCAGGCGTCCCGGCAGGCGTTGCAGGCGCCGCAGAGGGGAAACGAGCCGTCGGTCGGCATCTGTCCGGGTTCCGGGACGCCGGCGACCAGAACGGGCAGGAACAGCCCGGCGATAATGAACACGGATCCCATGCCGGGGATGAGGATCAGGGTGTTCTTTCCCGGGGAACCCAGACCGCTGACAACGGCCAGCGCCTTCTCGGGAAGCCGGGAATTGCAGAAGATCCTGCAGCTTCGCCTGCTCAGGCCATGGGTGGCGCCCAGGGTTCGGACGACCGCCTTGAGGCGCGCCACGGCTTCTGCGTAGTAGTTGCGCCTGGCAAAGGGAGCGATCAGAGCATGGGGATTGCCGGGCGTGGAAGGGTCCTCCTGTTCTGCACGGTAGCAGGACAGGGCTGCCATCAGAAAGGTGCCCCGCCCCAGGGCGCGGATCTGCGGATGCCGGGAGAGGAGCGGCGGCAGAGCGGTGCTGTGCACGGCGGCTGTCCTGTGGAAGCCCTGCCCGCGGACGAG
>JAFGQJ010000293.1 GCA_016935715.1 Spirochaetales bacterium | reverse complement strand
TCCTGCCGAGGGGGAGGAGCTGCAGATCTATTTCTTGAGAAAAAACGGGGTGTTTCATTTCACGACCCGCGTCAAGAAGGCCTTCGACAATATCCTGGCGCTGGAGCACTCGGAGGAGATTGCGCGGATCCAACGCCGCAAGTTCTACCGCGGCCGTGTATCTCTGCCCGTCTCGGTCAAGAAGAAGGAGTCATCCGAACCCGCAGTCCGGACCTACATCCTCGAGCTGGGAGGCGGCGGCCTGACCCTGTTCAACCCCTACAAGGTATTTCACCCCGGAGACGGGCTCGGCATGATCTTTACCCTGCCGGACAGCGGGGATCTGCGAGTCCAGGGACGGGTACGGCGCACCGACCGAGGCGGCAGTCTCGCACACGTCGAGTTCGAATCGATCAAGGAATCGGTGAGGGACAAGATCCTCGGTTTCGTGCTGAATCGGGCGATGGGCTCCGGATAGAACGGGAGGGCGCGTGCGTCCGTCGGCCGGCCCCCGCCGCAGGCTACCGGTTGATGGCTTGGAAGCCGCCCACGATGTCCAGCAGCTCAACCGTGATGGAGGCCTGCCTCCGCCTGTGGTACTCCGAGTTCAACTCCTCCAGCCGCTCGTCGATATTGCTCTCCGCCGCCTGCATGGCTGCCAGCCTGGCCGCGTTCTCGCTGGTCAGGGATTCCACCAGGCAGCGGTACAGGGCAACGAAGAACACCTGCCTGGTGAGCTCGGAGAACAGGGTGGCGAAGTCCATCGTGTAGGTCGGAATCATCTTCGAGGGCCAGCGACGATTTTTCAGCCCGTTGAGACGGGATGCGGAAATCGGGAACAATGTGGTCCACTGAGGGGTGTAAGCGGCCCGGCTCTGGGGCTTGTTGTAGAACAGGAGAATGCGGTTCACGTCCCCGCTTTCCCGCCACTGCTCGACGCTCAGCAGCACCTCCAGCATGGTGCCGTCCAACTCGGCCAGGGAACCGGCCATGGGCAATTGTTTTTCGATTCTCTGATCCCTCTCGCGGAGGCGGGAGGCGACTCGCTGTCCCAGGGTCAGGATCATCCGCTCGTCGGTCTCCACCCCCATCTGATCGAGGCGATCGGTTGTGAAGGAGGCGATCTGCTGGTTGAACTGGCCGCACATTCCGTGACGGGACCCGGCCACCACCACACCGCAGCGCCGGGTGGCCTCGTTTTGCTCCCCCTCCAACGGGCCCGGCAGACGGCGAAGCAGGATCTGAAAGCCCCGCTCCACGGTGCGGTTGTACTCCGCGATCGAGCGGGCGGCTCCCTCGTAATGGTGGATGTTCACCGCGGCCAAAGATTTCATGGTGCGTACCACCGAATGCAGATCTTCGACGCTGCTAATCCTGCGCTTCAGTGTCTCCAGCTGCTCCATGCTCCGTCTCTTCCTGTTCCGCTTTCCGCCCCGCCGCCACCGCCTCCCGGGCGATCCTGCCTATCTCTTCGATGTCCTCCGGGCTGAGCTTTTCTCCCCGGTCGATTTTGGCGAACAGCTCGGGCAGCTCCTGCCTGCCCCTGGTCCTTACCGAGTCTTTGGCTGCGGCGATCTCGGGAATCCCAATCGGATCGAACACGCCTTCGTTCAGGGCAACCAGGACCATGATCTGCTCGGCCATGGGAATCGGGCTGTACTGGGGCTGTTTGAGAATCTCCCGCACACGTCTGCCTCGTTCCAGCCTGCGACGGGTGTCCTCGTCCAGCTGAACGCCGAAGCGGGCGAAGATCTCCAGCTCCTCGAACTGGGCGTAGGCCAGGCGCAGGTCTCCGGCAACGGCCCGGTAGGCAGGGGCCTGGGTTTTCCCCCCGACCCGGGACACCGACTTTCCCACGTCCACCGGCGGCAGGACCGCCTCCCGGTACAGCTGGGGGGAGAGATAGATCTGGCCGTCGGTGATGGAGATCAGGTTGGTGGGGATGTAGGAGGAGATGTTCTGGGCCTGGGTTTCGATGATCGGCAGCGCGGTCAGCGATCCTCCCCCCTGCTGTTCCCGCAGGTGGGTGGAGCGTTCCAGCAGGCGGGAGTGGATGTAGAAGATGTCACCGGGATAGGCTTCCCGCGCGGGGGGGCGGCGCAGCAGCAGCGACAGCTCCCGGTAGGAGCGGGCGTGGCGGGTCAGGTCGTCGTAGACCACCAGGGCGTCCCGTCCCTGCTCCATGAAGAACTCCGCGATCGTGGTGGCGGAGTAGGGGGCCAGGAAGTTCAGCGCCGGGGGGTCCTCTCCGGTGGCCATGACCACGACGGTGTCCTCCAGGGCACCATGGTCGCGCAGCTCGGCGATCACCTTGGCCACCGCCGAGCTCCGCTGGCCGATCGCACAGTAAATGCACACCACATCCTTGTCCCGCTGGTTGATGATCGTGTCCACGGCCACGGCGGTCTTGCCTGTCTGCCGATCGCCAAGGATGAGCTCCCGCTGACCCCGGCCGATCGGGATCAGGGCATCCACGGCCTGGATGCCGGTCTGAAGCGGGACGGTCACCGGCGCCCGGTCCATGATCCGCGGGGCGGGACGCTCCACCGGCCGCCGGCCGTCGGCCTCGATCTCCCCCCGGCCGTCGAGGGGGCGGCCCATCGGATCCAGGACCCGGCCCAGAAGGCTCTGACCGACCGGCACATCCATGATCCGGCCGCTGCGGCGCACCTCCTGGCCGGCGGCGAATTGTTCGCTCTGATCCAGCAGGATTGCGGCGACCTGCTTTTCGTCCAGGTTGAAAGCCATGCCCAGCTTGCCCTCCGGGAACACAATGAGCTCCTCCGAGCGCACGCTGGGCAGTCCGGCGATCCAGGCCACCCCCTGGCCCACGAATGTTATGGTTCCGACCTCGCGGAGCTCGAGCTCGGGGCTGCCCTCCCGGATGGCCCGATCCAGAGCGCCGAAGGCCTCATCCAGCAGCTGCTCCAGCTCACGTTCCGGCATGGCTGCCTGCCAGTTCTCTGTCCAGGATGCGATTCAGTCTCTGCTCCAGATCATCCAGGTATTGCTCCAGGTTGAAACCGATCTTCTTGTCCTCTACCTTCAGCTCCACCCCGGCTATCAATTCCGGAGCGGATTCGTAGGACAGCTTGACTTTGGAGCCGGCGATACGCTCGAGCTCGTTGCGGAGCTCCTCCTGCATTGCATCCGGCAGATCGAAGGCGCTGGCCACACGCGCACTGCGGGAATCGCTCAACTTCTCCTTGAGCTCCCTGCGTTCCCGCTCCCCGAGATTCTTCAGTCGTTTGAGGAAGATGCCGCCGATCCGTTGATCCAGATCCTCCTCGGCCAGGTCCTCCAGGACCCGGCGGGCGATCCTCTGGGCTTGCTCGCCGGAGCGCTTGCGCAGGGTGTCGAGAAACCTCTCCTTCTGCTGCTCCAGTGAGCGGTGCCACCGCTCCCGGCTCTGGTCGACCTCCTGCTCGGCTTCCTCTACCAGCTCACGGCGGCGCCGGTCGGCCTCTTCCCGGGCCCGGTCCAGCAGCTGATCCCGCTGCTGCTCCAGCTCCGCCTTGCGGCTGCGATAGCTCTCCGCCTCTCCCTCGGCCTCCCGATACTTGTCCTCCGCGCTCTGCAGGCGGGAGGCGATCCTCGCTTCGCGCTCATCCATGGCCCGGATGACTCTCTTGTAGAGAAAGATCCTGAGCAGAGCCACGAGGATGAGAAAGTTGACGATCTGAGCGATGAAGGTGAACAGATCGAATTCCATGAAACAGCTCCTTAACCGGCCACCTGGGTCCAAAAGGGATTGACGAAGATCAGGATGATTGCCACCACGAAGCAGTAGATGGCGGTGGATTCGATCATGGCCAACCCGATGAACAGGGTACGGCTGATCGTGCCCGACTCATCCGGCTGCTGGGCGATCGAGCTCAGGGCCTTTGACAGGGCCATGGCTTCGCCGAAGGCCGGACCGACCGAGCCTATGGCGATGGTCAACCCCGATACGATTATCGATACCATTCCGATCAAACTTACGCTATCCATAGCTCAAGCTTCTCCTCTCTGTTTGATTTTTTCTTCCCGCTGCTGCCGGGCCCGGGTGGCCGAAGCGATGTAGATCGTGGCCAGGGCTGCGAAGATGTAGGCCTGGATCTGGCCGATCAGCAGCTCCAGGACCTGGAGGATCACCGGCACGAACAGCGGCGCCAGGGCCAGGAGTACCCCGATGATCAGGCTGCCGCTCATGACATTGCCGAACAGGCGCACGGCCAGCGCCAGGGTGCGCGAGAACTCCCCGATGATGTTGAAGGGCAGCATCATCGGGGAGGGCTCGATATATTGTTTGAGGTAGCCCGGGAGTCCCTGTTTGAGGATGCCGAAAATCGGAACAGCGAAAAACACGCAGACCGCCAGAGCCGCCGCGGTAGTCAGAGAGCCGGCGGGGGATTCGAAGTAGGGAACCACCGCCAGCAGGTTGGAGACGGAGATGAAGAGGAACAGTGTCCCCAGGAAGGCGATGTACGGATCCGCTTTCTGCTGGGTCATATCGGCGATCTGCTTGCGAATGGCCGAAACGATCGTCTCCAGCATGTTCTGCCACCTGGAGATCTTCTGTCCCGTCGAGAGATTGCGGGTGATCAGGAATGAGCCGATCACCAGGATGAGCATCACCGCCCAGGTGAACACGATGGTGGCGTTGAGCTTGACGAAGCCCCATTGCCAGAAGACCATCGAGTCGGGGGTCAGGTTGACCTCAACGTTCATGGACCGCCCCTTTGGTCTTTTCGGTAGTGCGAATCAGGGCCGTGGCCGCCAGGCGGGCGGCCAGGAACCCGGCAACCGCTGCGATCACTGCTCTCCAGTCGCCCCGGCGGGCGAT
>JAFGQJ010000292.1 GCA_016935715.1 Spirochaetales bacterium | reverse complement strand
CTGAAGCGCCGCTCCTCCGGCAGTCTTTCGAGGCGGGAGGTCGCCTCCGTGATGATGCCGTAGGAACCCTCTGCTCCGACGAACAGCTGCAGAATCCCCGGCCCGGAGGCATGGGTAGGAACGGGAAGGGTGCGCACCAGATCCCCCTCCGGCAGCACCACCTCCACGGACATCACGATATCCTCCATCTTCCCGTATTTGGTGGACAACACCCCCGAACCTCTGGCGGCCAGGTAGCCGCCCAGGGTCGCGGAGTGAATGGAGGCCGGCAGATGACCCAGAGTGAATCCGGCCCGGTTCAGGGCACTCTCCAGCTCGTAGCCGTTGATACCAGCCTCGGCCGTGACGGTCTGGGCATCGCGGTTGATCTCGATGATACGGTTCAAGCGTTTCAGGTCTAAGGTGATGCCTCCGTAGAGCGGGGTCGTACCCCCCTGAGACCCGGAACCCCCGCCCCAGGGAATGACCGGAATACGGTAGATGTTCGCCAGCTTGACGATGCGAGACACCTCCTGCGCCGAACCGGGAAGGACCACGAAATCCGGAATCGGCGGCACTCTGCCTCGATCGATGTACATCCGCGGAATCCAGAAATAATCCACGCCGTAGATCTTCCGGTCCTCTTCCTCCACCAGGACATTCGCTCTGCCGACGATATCGACCAATTCGTTTTCCAGGTAGCTGCGCTGAAGGGGATGCAACATGGATCGCGTAATCCTCCGACAAGATAGATTACGATTTACGTAATGAAATTATTTGTAATATTTTATAACATAATTTAATTTTGTCAAGTATTATTTTACTGCGAAGCAGGTATCCCGGGCTTCCCGATCGAGCGACCGGGACGGATCCACATCGATCCTTCGGCTCAATCCTTCGGCTCGAGCACCAGGGGCCGCCGGGAGGCCTCCTCCACGGAGCTGAGATCCCACAGGCCGGGATGGTACTCGATCTTCCGCCACGGCTCGATGAAATCGTCGTAGTGGCGGTGGGCCGGGTGCCCGCTCTGCCCCGTGGGATGGATCAACAGGGTCTTCGACAGGTCCCCCAGGTCGTAGATCGCCCGCTGGGAGGCGATGTGGTAGATCTCGAAGGGCTCCTCCATGTCCCACTTGGCCACACTGACCTGGATGTTGCCTCCCCGCACCTCGACCGGACCGCGGTTGAAGATCCGCTCGATGGGTCCGATCCCGGATGCACCGAAGGTCTGGTTGCGGAAAACCGCGGTGTGGACATCTCCCCACCGCCAGGCATCGATCCTGTCCCCCAACTCCTCCGCTGCCGCGCGATATCCTTTGCGCAATGACCGCACCAGGATCTCATCCCGGCTCTCCCTCTTGTCCGGCGTGCGGATGTCGTCCCACCACACGTTTTGCGGATCCGGCAGCAGGTAGTAGAAGGCATTCTGGGTCCGGCCGCCGATGCCCGGCGGCCAGGAGCTCTCGGGATATTGATCCTTGAAGGTCTCCTCCACCAGCTTGATGTAGAAATATCCGAACAGCACCGCTTCGCTGCTGTCCATCTCCAGGCGGTTGTCCCAGTCGAGCAGCAGTTTCCTGGCTCGTTCCAGCGCCTCCAACTCCTCTGCCAGCCGCTTTTCCCGCTTCCTCCGCGCCCGATCGCTCTCCTCCTCCGGCGGCTGCTCCGGCTCACCCCGCAGATCCAGTCCCTCGAGATAGGGGATGATCTCCGAAGCGGAAAGATCAAATGTATCTCCGTGGATCTCGGCGATCTGTTCGGCGGTGATTCCCCGGTCGAAGCCCTCGATCATCTCGGCAATGCGGCGGGCCCGGTAGCCGTAGGCGAACTCGCTTCCCTCCGGCAGGGGGAAGTTGGGCGTGGTCACGGGATTGTTGGCGCTGACGATGTAGCCTTTTTCGGGATTGAAGAGAAAGGGAAGCTGCTCGTAGGGGACGTAGCCCCGCCACTCGTACTCGTCGGTCCAGCCCGGCACCGGAGCCAGACCGTGGCCCTTCGCCCGGATCGGGTGCAGCCCGGGAACCTGGTAGCCGATATTGCCCTCCACGTCTGCGTAGACGATGTTCTGGGCGGGCACGTCCCAGTAGCGCAGGGCTTCCCTGAACTCCTCCCAATTCCCGGCTTTGTCGAGCATGAACACCGCTCTGTGCAGCTGTCCCGGCTCCAGCGCCGTCCAGCGCAGGGACAGGGCGGTGAAGCCCATATTTTCTGGAAATCCCTGGGTCTCGCCGGGGAGCATGAAATAGGTACCGAGCTTCTCCCAGGACTGCAGGTCGGTGAGGATGGGACCGTGGCGGGTGTGGCGGACCCTCAGCACGTACGGCTCATCCTCCTTGTGGATCTGGATCGTCTCGTGGCGGATCTCCATGTCCACCCACCGCCCGTTCACCTCGTACTGGTCGGGATTCTCCGGATTGAGGCGCTCGATGTACAGGTCCTGCACGTCGCCGGGAAGGTTGGTGTGTCCCCAGGCGATGCGGTCGTTGTGGCCGGCGATCACTCCCGGAACGCCGGGGAAGGAGAAGCCCCGCAGGTGGAAGGGACACGCGGCGGTTCGGCCTGCATTGCCCTGGTCATCGATTCCGTGCAGCCCGACCTCGTACCAAATCGAGGGCATCTGCAGGGCCAGATGCATGTCATTGGCCAGAATGGGCCTGCCCGAGGCGGTCCGGGACCCGGAGATCACCCAGTTGTTGGAGCCGACCCCGCTCGACCCGAAGACGCGCAGCGGTTCCCCTCCGCCGTCGGCCAGCTGGAATCCGGATCGGAGCAGCTCCTGGTCACTGATGATCACCGGCATATCCTTGCGGTAGGGGCTGAAGAAGTCGGACCACTTGCCTCTGCCCGCCGCCCTCAAAACCTCCAGGTTGAGGCGTTCCAGGGTGTAGTTCGATCCCAGATCGTAGCACATCATCTTGCCCCAGCTGACCGTGTCGGCGGGCTGCCAGGGCTCGATCTGAAAATCCACCCCCTGTACTTTGAGCAGGAAGAACTCCAGCCCCAGCCGGCAGGGCCGGCGGTTGAGGATGTAGGCGTTTACCCCGTCGGCGTAGGCTTCCAGATATTCCCGGGTCTCGGCGTCGTACCCCTCGTACTGCTGTTCCGCCGCCTCGTAGAAGCCCATGGTGCGCAGGAATTTATCTGTTTCCAGGAGATCCTTTCCGAACAGCTCGGAAAGCCGCCCCGCGCCCAGGCGCCGCCAGAACTCCATCTGCCAGAATCGATCCTGGGCATGAACGTACCCCTGGGCGAAGAACAGGTCCTTCGCCGCCCGGGCGTAGATGTGGGGTACCCCGTAGCGGTCCCGGAAGATCTCGACCGGAGCGCCGAGCCCTTCCAGCGTGGTCCTTCCCCGGGTCCTGGGCAGGGGTTGTCTGCTCACCCACAGCCAGGTGCAGGACAAAGCCACGGCCAGAGAGACAATGATGCCTCCGATTGTGAAGAGCGTACGCAGCCGCCGTTTCATGGCAATCCTCCTTTTCCGCTGCCCGTGATGCTACTTCTGCCGCTGTTGCCGCCCGAACCCGGGAAGCCCGGATCAGGATAGTGCGCAACCATCCGACAGCCCGCGCAGGACAACACCTCCAATTATCGCTGCTGTTCCCGCAGCTGTCAAACTTCACCGCCCGTCAGTCTGCCTGTCAGCCGGACGATCGGCAGCGCAGTGCGGGCCGGCGGAGGAGCTCCGGAAAAGAATATCGACGCTGATTTCCCCGGCAAGAGGGGATATAATTCGAAGGGAAGATGGACAATACGCACAGGAGGGGTTTTGTCATGAAATCGAAGCTACTGCTTGCAGCGGCCGCGCTGATCCTGCTCGGCCTGTT
>JAFGQJ010000291.1 GCA_016935715.1 Spirochaetales bacterium | reverse complement strand
GGTTCCCAAGCCGTCACGTCGACAGGCAGCGGCACGCTGACAGGCAGCCGCCGGGTGACAGCAGACTTCCACCCCGCAGGCTGCTGTGCAGCCGGCTGTCCCGCCTCCAGGAGCGTACGCTACTGCGCCGCCGGCTGTCCGGCCTCCTGCGATTCCGCCGACTCCCCCGGCACCTCTTCCGCTTCCTCTTCGAGTATCTCAAGCTGCTCGAACACGATCCGCGTTTCCGCGGTCGCGGTCACGCCGTGGACGCTGAGCTTTCCGGGAACCAGGGTAAGGGTGCGGTACAGGTAGTTGCCTTCCTGCTTTTCCGTGTACTCGAGGATGTAGGTGGCGGTGGTCGTGGCAAGGCCGTTGTCGTCCATTCCCTGCAGGTACAGTATGTCCTGATCCAGGTGGATCACGGTGAAGCCCCCGGAGAAGCTGCCCTCCTTCTCGATCCAGGTGAAGCGGGGCGGCTCGAAGATGATCTGGAACCCGGCTCCGCTCTGGTAAAGACCGTTCAGCTCGATCTGAGCGGAATCGATCCGGGTCTGTTCCTCGCTCAGAAGGTCATGCTGCAGTTCCTCGGTCAGCTTGATGTAGCGGCCGAAGGTGCGGTCCCACTGCTCGGAACCCAATATCGATACGTCGATGGTGTTCAGGGAGACGACCTCGACATTGAACCGGCGGACGATCGACTCGATCGACTCATTGGCCCCGAAGGCCAGCAGCCGGTTTGAAAGGCTGCGGAAAGAGGCCTGCCAGATGTACACCTCCTGAACGTCCCCGGAGTACACGCTGATGCGGCGCTGCTCGGGCAGGAAGAGCAGGATCTCCTCCCTGCCGTCCGTTCCGGCCAGATACCAGGGACCGGCCAGGAACTCCTCGAAGGCCTCCACCGACGGATCGGAGAACAGCTCTTCCAGCTGCTTTTCCTCGATCACGGCCCCGGGCAGTCTCTCCTTGCTGGTCAGAACATAGCGTCCCTGCTGGTACTGCCAGTAGTAGGTCCTCTTGACCTTGTCCAGGATGTTCTCCGATTCCGCATCCCGGCTGTAGGCATAAACCACGAAGCTGGGTCCATTTTTCTGTCCCAGGCGGTATCCTTCCGAGCGCTCGACCTCGTCGATCTCGATGCTGCCGTCGGCGACGATGCGCAGGATTTCGGTGAAGTACAGCCCCAGACCGGTGGGGGAGGGGGTCTTGCGGAACAAGTCCAGGGTCAACTCGCCCACGTCATTCATGCCCCGGCATACGATTTCCAGGTTGTGATCCCCTACCACGTCTTTGAGCGAGATGTCGAGCAGCCGGAGGTTGGAGGCGTTGATCAGGCTCTCCCAGGTACGGGAATAGGTGACCCGAACCGGGTCGTAGTCGATCACGGCGATCTTCAGGGGTGCCTGGGGATCGGCCTTCTGCCGCAGCACCAGGATCTGCTCGTCGTTGGTGTCGAGATCCAGATTCGTATTGATCACCCGGATCAGCTTCTCCGTGTCGTCGAGCGGAACCCGCGGGGTCAGCTCCAGCGTCTCCGCGGTGATCCCATTGCGGTTCTCTTCATCCGCCGATGAGCCGTCGTACGCCTCCGGGACGATCCTGCGCGTTCCCACCTCCGGCTCGTTTTGCTCCTTGAGCAGGTCGCAGCCGGACAGAGCGGCGAGCAGGAACAACGCGAGCGGCAGGATCAACAGGTGGGGGAAGAGCCGTGGGGTTTTCCGGGTCAGATGAGGTCCAGGTAGGATCATCGCGCTTTACTCTGATGTTTCCGATTCGTCGTCGAAGTAATGATGGAGCATCTCCAGAACCTCCTCCTTCATCACGTCGAAGGGACGGACGCACTTGAAGCCGGCCGCCGTCTTGTGCCCGCCGCCTCCCAGGCTCTGGGCAATGGCGGCCACATCGATGTTTCCCTTGGAGCGCATCGAGCAGCGCTTGATTCCCTCCGTGTTTTCCTTGAAGAAGATGCTCACCCGGATGTCGCCGCTGCGCAGGGGAATATTGATGAGGAGGTCCGACTCCTCGTAGCTGGCACCGGCCTCCCGGAGCAGCTCCTGGGTCATTGTCTGTACCGCCACGTGCCTGTCGTAGTGCAGCTCCAGGGTTGCCAGAACCTTCGACATCAGCACCAGGGAGCTGATGGAGTTGCTCTCGTAGACATTGACGTACGTCTTGTTGGGGTTGACCCCCATGCTTACCAGCTCGCGGGCGATCTCGAAGGTCACGGCCGTGGTCTTGGGATAGATGAAGGAGCCGGTATCGTAGAGGATTCCCATGTACAGGGCTTCCGCCATGGGAAGATCCAGCTCCAACCCCATCTCGCGGAACAGCAGATACAGGATCTCGCAGGTGGAGGATGCGTTCTGCTCGATGTGGTTTTGGCCCAGCTGGACCGTTTCGCTGTCGTGGTGATCCACGATGAAGTACTCCCTCACCCGGGGAAGAACCAGGGTGGCCACCTGCCCGATGTTGTTGATGTCGTTCACATCGAGAATGAACAGCCCGTGCCTGCCGATATCATCGGGGATTTGACTTTTTTTGACCAGGACCTCGAAGTCTCCGTTGGCGTCGATGAAGGCGAATTTCCTGGGAGCGGGATCCGCATTGAGGATGCGCGCGCTCTTGCCCAATTTGCGCAGGGCCAGCAGCATGGCGTACTCGCTGCCCAGGGCATCACCGTCCGGGGTTTCGTGCGCCGTGATGATGAACTTGTCGTACTTCTCGATGAACTCGATGACCGCTTTGTTCGGCATTCCTGATATTCACTCCTGTTCGGAGTCTTCGGTCCTGAGAACCGAGTTGCTGCGGGTCAGTTCCTTGACAGAGCGCAGCTGCTGTGTACCGACCCGGTACCCGATCAGGCAGCCGGAGCCTGCTTTGAATCCCTTTGGAATCTCTGCGCCTGCCCCGATAACCGTGACTCCTTCCCTGATCTGCTTGGGATGGTCGAAGTTGCGGGCGCCCGCCTCCGCAACTCCGATCTTCGCACCCTCTCCGATGTTCGATGCTCCCTGTTCTCCAAAATAGGGCAGAACCAGAGTTTTGTACAGCTGGGCTTTGCTGCCTACCCTGTTGCCGTTCATCACGACCGAGTTCACCACGGAGGCGCCTTTGTGGATCACGACTCCAGGGAACAGGAAGCTGCCCTCCACGTAGCCCTCGACCCGGGCTCCGGCGGCCAGCAGCGAGTTCTTCACGTGCCCGCCCCTCTCGATGAGCGCCCCCTTGGTCGAAGCGGAGGTCTTGGGCGGACCGCCGAGCCGCTCGAGTAGTTCCACCTCTCCGGTCTGTCCTACGAGCCAGAGGTTTTCCTTGAACAGCTGGGTCAGATTGTTCTGGAAGAGGATCCGGCCCGGGATGTTCTTGATCGCCTCAAAGGATGCCTGCAGCACTTCTGAAAACACGGCCGTACCCAGTCGGGCGGGGAGATTGCTATTGCTGATGTAGCCTTCAACCGCGCGGAGCAGAGCCTGCCTGCCGGCGACGTAGATGTCGGTCTCCACGTTCTGGACGGAGATCCGCTGGACCGAGTTGCCGGCATTTTCAGCTACCCGTCGCAGGGCCCTGCCGTCCGGGTCGCACGCCAGGCTCAACGGGCAGAGCAGAACGGTCTCGGCCCGATCACGCTCGAGAGCCTCGATCAGGGAGTCGAAGGCCCGGTCCGCCAGGATCAATTTCTCCCTATCCGCTCGAGCTCGGGCGCTGAAGAAGGGTGCCAGAGCGCGATAGCGATTTTCCGCCACCACGGTGCAGCCGTTCTCGCTCAATCCGGAGAAGGCGGCAACGGCGAAATCGAGAAGGCAGTAGTGCCCCCAGAAGGGAAAGGAGGCGCTGGGCAGTTCACGGCCGAATCCCGGAAGACTCTCCGGGAATCCGCTTTCAATCAGATAGACGCTACACGAGCTCATGAGGAAATCAGAGAGATTTTGTGCCAATCACGCCCGGGCCAGACGAACCGTGATATCCTTCTTCCTGTCCAGATCCAGACGCACCCGGAAATCGTAATCCAGTATATCCAAAGGAGCGTCGTAGAACTTCGGGAAACGCTCGGATTTCAGCACGGTCAGGCGGACCCCCTTCTGGATGGCCATCAGGCGGGCTATGCTGCCGGGAGTCCGCTTCGCGTTGACGACCACCGTGCCCTCGGAGATATCGAGGTACTGAGGCCTGCCCTCCCTGATCCGATGCACCGGAGCGTCCCCCTTCCTGCCCCCGGCAATCACCTTGAAGCGGTATCGGGCCTTCTTGAACCGGCCCGCCAGCAGCACGATCAGCAGGACGAGCAGGATCAGCACGGCCAGGGCGATCAGCAGCCACCACCAGAAGTTCTCGATGAAGCTCTTCACGTGATAGTCGACCCGGCTGACCACCGGGAGAAAACGAGCATCCCCGGAGAACTCGAAGCGCAGGGTGCCGGTGTGATCGCCGGCCTCGATCGATCCGGGAATGCGCAGCGGCACTGCGACGTCTGTTGTCGAATCCGGCGGGAAGGAGAGGGTAACCGGATCGGGCAGGATGTTCTTCTCCATGCCGTCGGGCAGGGTCAGGCGGACGCCGCTGACCGTGACCGACTGCTCCTCCGTGTAGCCCTTGCTCTGCACGCTCAGGCTGACGCGGCTGCGGCCCCTGTAGTCCACCGGTGCCATGGTCACCGGACCGCTGACCTCCAGGGCTGCCAGGAACTCTCCGGTTTTCTCCACCAGCTCCTCCACCGTGGGCTTTTCGGACAGATCCGTGTAGGTTCCGGCCAGCTCCTCCGCCAGCTGCCGGGCTTCCCCTTCCAGCCCGACACCCAGGATGTGCACCTTCCAGCCCTTCATCTGGATGGTCTTCGTGTTCTCCAGAAAGGCGTGGTTGAAGCTGCCGTCGGGGGAGTAGTACTTGCTGTCCGGGGGCGCCTCCTGGATGCCGTCGGTGATCAACAGAAGGTGCTTCTTCCGATCCGGCCGTGCGTACTTCTCCACCTGTTCGCCCAGGACATCAAGGGCGTTTCCGATATCCGTGTACACGCCGTCACCCAGCAGTTGGGTAACAATGGCCTTGGCCCGCTCCTTGTCCTCGTCACCGCCGATGGTCATCGAAATCGGGATCTCCGTCTGGCCGTAAAAGGCCACCACCAGAAAGAGGTCGCCCTCGATGAGCAGCTGATCGATGATGTAGCTGTTCACGTATTCCTTGACGGCTTCGATCTTGCCGTTCTCTGCCATGGATTTGGACTTGTCCAGGGCGATGATCACATCGATCGGCTCCTCACGCTCGTCCGCCCGGATCGAGGAGGGAAGAATCAGGGAAAATACGACTAAAATCAGGCAAAAAGCGCGAATTTTCATCATAAAACTCCTCGGCTCCAGCATGCACCATATTTTTTTAAAATGGAAGTGAAAAAAAAATTTTGTGCTTTACATTTGTGTTTAGGTGTGAATAATTTAATTAAGACCTCGAAATGAAGGAGAAATAGCTATGGCGAGTCTTGATTTACCAAAAAGTCCGAATGTTTTTCATCCGGAAAAACCAAGCGCCGTAGGATCCCGCAACTCCCTTGCACAGGAGTTTCGTGATCAGCAGGCGGAGGTGGATCTGCTCCTCGGCGAAGAAGTAGACAAGGTGATGAACCATATAACAGCCAAACTGCCCCCTCAGGTCCTGGAGCGCCTGGACGTGATGGGCGGTTTGAAGGAGAAGATCTACAACTACTACAACCAGAACTACCAGAACATGTTCAACCGCTACAACGTGACGGCGGAAGACGAGATGGTGAAGAAGGTCAGGAACTTCGTGGACAAGGAAGAGATGAAGACCCTGGCCCGCTACACCCCCAAGGAAATCGCCGCCCTGCTCGATGCCATCGGCGGGATGGACAAGTTCAACACGGGTGAAATCGAGAAATCGATCGTCAACATGTACGGTCACCTCCACGGGCACATCCAGCGGGGCGTGAACGATCTGGAGACCATGACCAACAGCCTGCTGCGGCAGAAGACCGATGTCGGTGCGTTTGTCCGGGGTCAGAATGCCTACTCGATCGTCAAGTGTTCCTTCAAGGACTCTACGCACAGGCCCAAGACGGTATCGGATGTCAAGCTGTCGGTGAACATCCTGGATTCCGAGCTGATCAGCCCGATCTTCCACTACCAGGTGACCGTGGAATACCTGATCAAGGACATGCTGTCCAAGCACATCCTGGACCTGATCGACAAGGAGATCGAGGAGCTCAAGGAAAAGATCATCGACGAGGGCAGGGAGGAGATGTCCGACGGGGAGATCCTCTTCCAGAAGATGGGGAGGGTGGAGAAGTACACCTCCGACGACAAGGACGATCCGAAGAGCAAGCGCTACACCTTCTTTGCCAAGAGCCTGATGGACCGCATCGAGGGCCTGAGGGCGGAGATCGATCCGGAAGAGTACGATCCGGTGAACATCCGGGAAAATCTGAAAAAGATCATCGACCTGGAGAACATCCGCAACCGCGGGTTCAACACCTCGATCAATTCCATCACCTCGATCCTGGACACCTCGAAGATGGGCTACCAGTACATCGAGAACCTCAAAAACGCCAGGGAGCTGATCATCCGGGAATACGAGGATACCGATCCGGCGTCCCTGCCCGACGAGCGCTACGCGATCAAGCTGAAGTACTACGATCAGGCCCAGCTGCTGGAAGAGCGAAAGGCCTACGACGTGCAGATGAAGAGCATGGAAGTCGAGATCCAGCATCTGTGGGACGTCCTGGACATGGTCTATGAGGATTCCAAGTTCATGAAAGGGGTCGTGGACTTCAAGGATCTGGCCAAGCGCAAACGCAACAAGATCAAGAGAAAGATCAAGGCCCTGACCGGGGATCCGATGTACGAAGACATCGAAAAGACCTGGGATGAGGTCACCTTCGTGGTCGCCGGGGACACCGAAGTGGAGCGTATGAACCGCACCTATCTGCCCGAAAAGGACAAGGTCAAGAGGCGGATCATCCTCATGAGGGAGAAGCTCCAGAAGGTGTACGGCTACAAGTACCCGATCCAGCGCCGGGTCGCGGAGGAGCGGCTGAACTACCTCGAGGCGGAGTTCAATAAATTCGACTACATGATCAATCCGTATCACATCCAGCCGGGATTGATCCTGGACGTGGACATCACCTCGATCAAGAAGAAGAAAGCCACTCTGGAAGGGATGGCAAACGTATTGAACGAATTCCTCTTCGGTGTATCCAAGGGATTCGCCGATGCGGCTTTCGCCTCCTTCTCCAGACGTCGCTCCACGGTACGCGAGGACATCGCGATGTCCTTCGGGGAAACCGGCATGGGCGAAGAGGGAGAGGCCTCGGGAACCGAGTTCGTGGACATGATCCACGCCGGCGAGACCGCCGCTTCCCAGGTCAGTGAGACCCCCAGGGCCGGTGTGGTGGATTCTACCAGCCGTGGACGGGGACGGCCGAAGTCGAGCTCAAGCGGAAGAGGCCGCTCGAAGTCCAGCGGAAGAGGCCGCTCACGGGGATCTTCAGGACTGAAAGAGATCTAACCGAAGAAATGCAGACAGACGGTGATCCTCTGCTCTTATTGGCGGGGGATCACCGTTTTATTTTATACCCACCGCAGCGGCTGCGGGAGATGCGGCTGAAGGGTTGGGTCGCGAACATCACGGGTCAATGGAAATTAATCGGAGATTCCTGAGAGAAACGTCTCCCCCGCTGCAGGGGCTTTCAGGAGCGAAGGGGTAATCATGGCAGAGGCTGTATACGAATACGTGGGTTTGAGCACGAGGGCAGGATTCAACCGTTCCCTGCGCCATTTCCAGGCCGTCAACGATATCGTGCCGGCGTTCGAGTCCAGGGTCAACCTGGCGGATGAGCTGAACGGCATGCTGGATGAAAAGGCCATCGAATCCAACCAGATCGGTCCCATCGTCAACGCCTTGCTGGTGGGCCATCCGAAGTACAACTACCGGTCCCGCTCCTACAATCTGAGCCGAAACATCGAGGAGTTCGACCCGATCGTCTCCGAGGTGGGGAAGTGGGATGCGGTGGATCTGGTTCTGGCCTACTACCACCCTGACCTGGGGCTGACCCTGATCAATCCCAAGAACAAGCAGCACTGGGAATCGGTGCAGGGTTTGCGGAGAAACGAGCTGCTCACGATCTACAGCGGTACCCTCACGGAGAAGACGCCGGAGAAACTGCTGGAGTCGGCGATCGACGCACTGATCTCTCTGCTGGAGACGGGCAAGGTCAGAACCCCCGCCTCCCTGACTCAGGGAAAGTTCAAGTGGAAAGCACCCAAACCGCCGGCTGCACCCAAGCCCAAGGCGCGCGCGAAACCGGGCAGAGCGCCGGCCCGGGCAAAAGCCGCGCCCAAGCGCGCTCCCGCAGCCGCAGCTCAGGCGCCCGCAGCAGTGGCCGAAGTACCGACCAAGAAGCGGCGCATGACGCCGATGTACTCGATTCCGGTCTCCAACGAGCTGTTTCACAACGGGAATGTCGAAGCCTGGAAGAAAATCATCCAGAGCTACAATGCGAAATATCCCGGACTCGAGGTGTTCATTTTCTACGAAGGGGAGCGGATCCACGACATCAATACCCTGTTCAAGTGGGGCAAGGTCAAGCACGGCTCCACGATCATGATCGCGGTGGCCGGTGAGGAGATCAAGGATCTGGCCAAATTGCAGAGATATCTCCGACAGGGTGCCAGTCCGGCCTTCGAGGCCTTCCTCAAGTTTCCCGTCAATACCGTATTGAACCTGTTCTAGTATGCAAGGGGTAGAAAGATGAAGAGAAACGTCTACTTTTTCAGCGACAAGGAATACGTCAGCAAGGAAGAGGTGCTGAACAAGATCGGTATTCGCGGGCGCCGGGCCATGGAGCTGGCGGAGCTCGAGCTGCCCATACTGCCGGGATTCGTCATCGAGGCAGAGATTGCCTCGGATCTGGCCGAGATGTCGATCAAGAGCCATCTGAGGAGTTTCTTCAAAAAGCTGGAGGCCGGAACGGGCAAGCGCTTCGGGGATCCGGAAAATCCCATGCTGGTGAAGATCGTCATCAGTCCTTCCCTGGTAATCACCCATTATCCCACGCTGCACAACTACGGCCTGACCGACGGCACGCTGCCTGGTTTCGTGAAATTCGTAGGGGAGAACTTCGGGCATCACGAGGTCCAGTTCCTCTGCAAGGGCATGCTGGCCATCGAGGCTCGGATCGCCGAACTGGAGAAAAAGGAGAAATATGCCCAGAGCATCCGCAAGGCCGCAGACAAGCTGGACAGGCAGCTGTCCAGCAAGATGAGCGCGCGGGAGCGGGACGCCAGCGTGCGGGAGATCCTCCCCCTGCTGCCGGAGGGGTTTTTCTCGGGAGATGCCTACGACCAGTTGGAGATCGCGCTGAAGCGCATCAGCCACATGCTGAGCCTGGATGAGATGAACAACCGGGACACCTCTCTGCTCATCCAGCCTATGGTTTACGGCAACTACGGCAAGGACTCGGCCAGCGGTAATTTCTATACCCGCAACATCGTCACGGGACAGAAGATCCTTCAGGGAGAGTTCTACCAGAGTGCCTTCGATTCGATCGGAGCTACGGGAAGAGACATCAACTCCATAGAGAAGAAATATCTGAACGAGCTGGGTAAAATCGCACGGACCGTGGAGGATCACTTCAAGGAGATCCGCTCGATCCGCTTCACCATCGAGAACAAGAAGCTCTGGCTGATCGATCAGCGGGCTGTGATGATCAAGTCCACCCAGTCCGAGATCCAGACGCTTCTGGATCTTTACAACCGCAAGGTGGTGGACGATCGCTTCGTGGTGTCCAAGGTGAAGCCGCAGCAGCTCAACGAGATCCTCCACCCCGTGATCAATCCCGCCTCGGTGAGCAGGATGAAAGCCCTGGAAGGCGGGATCGCCGGGGCCCCGGGGGCGGCGATCGGACGGGTCTACTTCTCCACCGATGGATTGCTGGAAGCCTACAAGGATGCGCAGCTGAAGGGAGAGGACACCCGGCTGATCCTCTGTATGCCGGCAACCTTCGCCGAGGATGTAAAGGCCATCGAGGTCGCCACCGGTGTGCTGTCCAATGAGGGGGGGTATTCGGCCCACGCTTCGGTAGTAGCCAGGCAGTACGGCAAAGTCTCCCTGGTAAAGCCGGAGATGCGCATTCGCGGCAGGAAGGCCACGGTTGGGGAGGTGACCATTTCCGAGGGCGACTATCTGTCCCTCAATGTTCCCTATTACGGGGAGCCGGCCATCTACATGGGGACCGCAGAGCTGATCGAACCTGATCCCGAAGTATCGGGGCTGCTGGATTTCAACGAGCTGGTTCAGAAGCACCTGGACATCGAGGCTTTCCACGTGCGGGCCAATGCGGACACGCCAAGGGACGCCGGGTTGGCCAAGAGCTTCGGTGCCGCCGGTGTGGGTTTGTGCCGTACCGAGCACATGTTCTTCCACGAGAAGCGGATCAACATCTTTCGCGAGATGATCCTTTCCGACACGGCGGAGGAGCGGAAAGCGGCCTTGAAGAAGCTCCAGGGATTCCAGAAGGACGACTTCTACGGGATTCTCAAGTCGATGAGCCCCTACGAGGTCACGATCCGCCTTCTCGATGCGCCTCTGCACGAATTCCTTCCCCACAATGACGAGGAGATGAAGAGGTTCATCACGTATCTGCAAAGCAGCAAAGGAGGCGGAAAATCCCTGAGTGAACGGGAGGTCCGCGCCCGCTGTGATTCCCTGGCGGAGTTCAACCCGATGCTGGGCCATCGGGGCTGCCGCATCGCCGTCTCGTATCCCGAGATCTACGAGATGCAGGTGCGTGCCCTGTTCGAGGCGGTGTACGCGCTGCAGAAGGAGAAGGTGCCGGTACACCCGGAGATCATGATCCCGATCATCATGAACGAGAGCGAGCTCAAGCTCCTGATCTACGGCAAGAGGATCGAAGGAGGATCGATCCGCGGTCTGGTGGACGTGGAGGAGGAGGTACGCACCGCCCTGAAGGCCGACAGGGTGCCGTACAAGATCGGTACCATGATCGAGCTTCCCGCGGCCGCGCTGGGGGCGGGGGAAATCGCCCGCTATGCCCAGTTTTTCTCCTTCGGTACCAATGACCTGACCCAGACCACCCTGGGACTGTCCCGGGATGACTTCAACAGCTTCATGCCCGACTACACGCAGTTCGACGTGCTGGACGGAAATCCCTTTCAGATCCTGAACGAGCACGTCAAGGAGCTGATCGAGGTCGCCACACGGAGGGGGCGATTGACCCGGCCGGATCTGATCACCGGGTTGTGCGGGGAGCACGGGGCGGTGCCGGAGAACATACGATTCTGTATGGAAGCGGGTTTGAGCTACGTGTCCTGCTCGTCGTATTCGGTGCCGATCGCGGCGCTGACAATCGCCCAGATCAACATCGAGAGGGCAGCGGAGAAGAATTAGCCGGGTTCATGTGCGGCCTTCAGCTGGACGGCCCGCTTGGTGAAGCGTTCGGCGAACTGGTTGTTCCCCATCTTCCCATACAGCACGCCCAGGCCGTCGTAGGCCTGCCAGTTCTTGGGATCGATACCGATGACCAGGCGAAAGGTTTCGGCCGCCTTTTCCAGCCTGCCCTCGGACATGTAGAGGGTTCCCAGGCGGAGGGGCAGCCAGGTGTCCTTCCTGAACAGCTTGATCGCCTTTTCCAGGAGCAGGATGACCGTGTCCCGGTTGCCGCTCTGCTCCATACAGAGCACGAAAGGTTTCACCAGATCAAGGTCCTTGGGCGTTTCCAGGAGCAGCTCTCTGTACAGTAGAATCGCCTCCGGATACTTGGCGGTCTGCCGGTAGCTGTGCGCCAGCATGGTCCGGAATTCGGTGTTCTTCGGCTCGTAGGGCAGGAGCATCTCCAGCTGCGTACAGGCCTTGGCGAAGCTGCACTGATCGTAGAGCTTCCGCGCAAACTGTTTGCGCAGATTCACGTTCTCAGGATACGCTTTCAGATACTCCGCGTAGGCGCGAAGCAGCTTGGGCGTATCCCCTGTCCTGATGTACACCTCGATCAGCTGCTCCAAAGCCTGCTCGAAATCGGCGCTGCGCTTGAGGGTTCGTTTGAACCACCCTTCGGCCAGATCGGGCAGGTCAGCCCGCAGGTATTCCTGCCCCAGGGCGTTCATCAGGTGCGGATCCGGGCCGCTGCGGCGTATCTGCTCCTGGAGAGCGGGGATGGTCTTCTGCACGTCGTCCACCAGGCAAGGAAGGCTGAGAGCCTTGTAGTACAGGGCGTATTCGTCATCGGAATGGGCGCGCAGGATCCGGTCCAGCACGGCGTGAAGCTCACGGTATTCCTCCCGTTCCCACAGAACGGCGGCCAGACCGTAGTTGAGCTCCAACCGGTTTCTGTCCGCCTCCAGAGCCCTGAGGTAATGATTCTTGGCTTTCTTGAGCTCGCCGAGCTTGCTGAACGATTCCGCCATGATGGCGTGCATGTCTGCGTCCCGGTAGGAGATCCGCAACACCCTGCGGGCGCTCTCCAGGGCCTCCCGGTGCCGCTGGTTTTGAAACAACACGATGGTCATGATCCGCAGGATGCTCTGAACATCCTGGGTGGAGATTTTTTTGCCCCCCAGCAGGCTCACGGCCCCGGTCATCTCCTCGAAAGCGGCGGCACTGTTTCCCTGCTGCAGGTAGAGAACCGCTTTCTGCAGGTGCAGAACCGGGTCCCCCGGGGCCAGATGCGCCGCTTCTTCGAAGTGGTACAGCGACAGCTTTGGGTCTCCCAGCTCCCGGTAGATGCTGGCCAGGTACAGATGCGCCACCAGGCTGTCAGGACGGTGCTTGCGGATGAACAGCAGGATGTCCCGCGCCTCCTCGTATCGATTCCTGCGGAAGAGGCGGATCCCGTTGGTCAGAAGAGCGTTGAGGTAGCCGGTGAAGATTTGCGGGTTGTCCGGTTCCAGCTTCAGGGCCTGTTCGAACACGGAAACCGCCGTCTGCGGATGACCGCGTTTGAGCACGGTCAAACCCAGCAAACCCAGGGCCGGTACGAAAGATCCGTTCAGAGTTGTGGAAGTCCGCAGATGCTGGAAGGCGTGGCCCAGCATGCCAAGGGTGAAGTAGGCGCGGCCCAGGAAGAAATGGCCTTCCGAGGATTCCGGTTCCAGCTTCAGGAAGAACTGCAGCGCCTGAATGGCCCGGTTGAAATCCCCCAAAGCGTGGTAGGCGCGGCCCAGATACAGCAGAGCTGAGGGCATCTGGTCCGTCTGAACCAGGATCTCTTGAAGCAGCGCGATCGCCAGCGGGTAGTCTCTCTTGCGCCCCGCTTCCAGGGCCCTTTCGAAGAGTTCCTGCAGTTGCTTTTCACCCATGGATTTGCGTAAAGATGCGTCCCTCCCG
>JAFGQJ010000290.1 GCA_016935715.1 Spirochaetales bacterium | reverse complement strand
CAGAGAAATGGCCAGGCTTCGATTCGAGATACAGGGCCGGGAGGTGTTCAGGATCCGCCTGCGGGTGCGGGTTGATGATGTGAACTACGGCGGGCACCTGGGTAACGATTCGGTGTTGACCCTGTGCCATGAAGCCCGCCTCCGCTTCCTGGCTTCGATCGGACACAGTGAGACGAGCCTGCACGGAAAGGCGATCATCATGACCGACGCCATGGTGATCTACCGGTCGGAGGGGAACCTGGGTGATGAGATCGAGGTATCCGTGTATCTCGACGAGGTCGGCCGACACGGTTTCGATCTGTACTATCTCCTCGCCCGCGGCGAGCAGGAGATCGCACGGGTCAAGACCGGAATTGCTTTTTTTGATTATCAGAGGCGCCGGGTTTCCGACACCCCCCAAGGATTCATCAGCTTCAGTGCAGGGATTTGAAGGAGCCCTCTTCCCGGGATTTCTGGATTTTTTCCATCTTGCGGAAGTACTCGGTCTGTTTGAAGATCTCTTCTGTGTCCGTAATGAAGATGTGGTTGTCCACCAGCTTGATCTTCTTGTTCTCGAAAAGCCGCTGCAGAACGCTCTTGCCCTCTTCCATGGACATGCCCACCATGTTGATCAGTTCTTTAGGGCCGAAGTCGAAGGTGTAGGGCTCTGCAGGGCCGTGCTGGACCCGGTTCTTTTCCATCTCCAGCCACAGGCGATCGTAGAGCCTGCCCAAGGGGTTGGACATGATGGTATTGGCCAGCTGGCGGTAGACCACCCAGATCCGTTCGGCCAGCAGTTGCGTCAGACGGGTGATCAATTGGGGCTGGGTCTGTACCATGCGCTGGAAATTGGCCCGGTTGACCACCATGACGGTCGTGTCTTCATAGGCGATCCCTGAGGCGGAACGGGGTTTGTTCTCCAGGAGGGCCATCTCCCCGAAGATGTCACCGGCCTTCAGCAGCGCCAGCATCACCTCTTTGTCGTCGACGATCTTGCTGACCTTGATCGAACCTTTCTGGATGATGTACAGCTCGTCTCCCGGCTCCGACTCGCTGCAGATCATCGTAGCCTTGGGGTAGAAACGGGTGAACTCCCCCTCTTTCTTTTCCAGGTACACCGCTTTGGCATAGGGGTGAATCTTGGACATCCGTTCCTTGGCCGTGATCACGTGATCGCCGTCGGGGCAATGCTGGAGGTAGCGGTAGTAGGCATAGTAGGCCTGGTTGTACTGGCTCTGGCGGGCGTAGTACTCCCCCACCTTGAAGAGGTGGCTGGGATGCTCGGTACCGGAGCTCTTGAGCGTCAGGCGGGTAACCGCTTCGTCCAGGTAGCGCATGCGCCTGGAGAATCCCTGGATGATTTTCATCGCCACCGGGGCATTCTTTTCGATCAACATGTCGTATTGATCCCGAAGCACGCAGATCAGGGATACATCGGTCAGTGCCTGGGCCGTTTCGATATGGCTGTGGGCGGACATGGTGGAGATGACGCCGAAGAAGTCGCCGGGACCGAGCACGTTCCCGCCCTCCTCCTCGACGATGGATACCTCTTTGCTGAGGCCGACTTTGCCGCCCCGAATGATATAGAAATTGGAGGCGTTGGGTTTACCTTCGACGATGATGTAGGATCCCTTCTTGAACGTGACAATCGAAAGATGTAAAGGATTGGCCATGCCGTTTTTCAGGAAAACGCTCCTCGTCCCGAACATTCATGTGCCCCGGTTCCAATCGATGTCGTGGATCGCCGGAGCAAGTACGCACCGCTAGTATATGGATCGGTATTGAGGTTGTCAATGTTAAGCGAAGGAATCGAGAATGGAGGCGCTCAAGGATCGGCGACGGTTACGGTAATCGGCTCTCCCGGGCTTAGTCCGAAGCGCTGCGCGGCGCTGCCCTCCCGAACGGCGATCTCCAGAAAGTCGGAGCTGCCGAACAGGCAGAGGGGCGCACCGATTTCCGTGTCGGCGTAGGTCGGACGTATCCGCTCGCCCTGGAACTTCCCGGCCCGAACCGCTGCCGCGCCCGCGCCGTGCTGCTGCAGCCCGAGCGGCTCCAGATCGCTGCTGTGTATGGAGGAGATGCAGTTGCCGAATCGATCGATGTGGAGGATCCTGCCCGTTACCGTGCTGCCGCCGCGCTCCGCCACCACCTCGGGCAGCAGCACGGGCCGGATTTCCCGGCCGCGGATCCGGCGTATCCCGCCGACGGCGCACAGGGCGGCCGCCGGGGCAAACAGGTCCCGGCCGTCGAAGGTGGGACCCCCGCTCCCCGGCCGCTGCGCCCCGGCGCCCGCATCGCGGCTGCCGGCCGGGCGGATGCCGGGAAGCGATTCGATCTCCAGCTGATGTATGGAAAGGCCCGTGAACATCCGCGCCGGGAGACTGATCAGCCCGTTGTCCGGTGCGACCAGGTACCTGCCCTCCATTTCGGCCACCAGAGCACCCCGATTGCTGCCCACCCCCGGGTCGACCACGGCGCAGAACGTGCTCCCCTCCGGAAAGAACTTCCAGGCCGTGTAGAGAACGTAGGAGCCGGAGAGTATATCATGGGCAGCGATCTGATGCGTCAGGTCCACGATCCGGATGGCGGGATCCCGGCAGAGGATCACCCCTTTCATGATGCCTGCATAGGCGTCCTGGCAGCCGAAATCCGTGAGGAGCACCACGATTTTGCTGTTCATCGAAACCCTCGTACCCGGGATTCGGAATTCTATCACCCTGCAGGACGAATTGGAAGGGCGCCCTTTTCCTGCCGCTGTTTTCGTGTTACGTTCTCTTCAGCATCGATGAAAGACAGAGACGAGCATCTTGTTTGGAAGGACGTTTCTTCGCGGCTGATCAAGCGCTGCGGGATATTCGACCTCTACGAGTCGCAGCGGCGGACCCAAAACGGCAGGCAGGGCGTGTTTCATCTGCTCACGGCGCCGGACTGGGTGAACGTGGTCCCCCTGCTGACCGATGAGCGGGGAAGAAGCTGTTTTCTGATGGTGAGGCAGTTCCGCCAGGGCATCTCCAGCATCACGGTGGAGTTCCCCGCCGGCCTGGTCGAGCCGGGCGAAACGCCCGAGCGGGCTGCCGAGAGAGAGCTCCTCGAAGAGACGGGCTACCGGTCTCAGTCCCTCCAGCCGATCGGCACGATCGTCCCGAACCCGGCGTTCATGAACAACCGCTGTCACACGTTTTTGGCTGAGGATCTGTCCCGTCATGCACCTGCCGGCGGGGAGCACGGGCCGGACGAGCTGGAGTTGCTGGATGTGCTGCTGGTGCCGGTGGACACGCTCCTGGCCCGGATCGGCCGCAGGCCCTACTGCAACTCCATGACCGCCCTGGCTTTGTACTGGTACCAGCGGGGCATCCGCGAGGAAGGGGAGACAGGCGCCGACCGGAGTCGAACCGGTGTATAAAGGTTTTGCAGACCTCTCCCTTACCCCTTGGGTACGGCGCCTGGAAAATCCATGACAAAACTACCAGATATGGGGTCCTTTGTCCAGAGGGACGGCCCTGCTTCCCGCTCCCCCGCCGCCCTCCTGCTGTATCCGCCGATCTACGATTTCGCACTCTACGATCTGTTCCTCAAACCCTATGCCCTCTGCAGGCTCGGGGCCTGGCTGTCCCGGGCAGGGTACCGGGTGCACCTGGTGAACGCGATGGACTACACGGATGCGCACAGCGTCGCGGTTTTGGGACGGCCCCGGCGGGACGGCCGGGGAACGGGGAAGTTCTTCCGCCGGGTCGTGCCCGCGCCCTCCCCGGTGGCCGGGATGAAGCGCAGCTTCGCCCGCTACGGGATCCTGGAGGAAAGCCTGAAACGGCGGATCGCCTCGGTCCGGCCGGATGTGGTGCTGGTCTCCGCCGGTATGAGCTACTGGTACCCCGGGGTGATCGAAGCGATCCGCATGGTGAGGGAAGCCCATCCCGGTGTACCGGTGATTCTGGGGGGGATCTATCCCACGCTCTGCCCGCAGCACGCGGAGGCGCACAGCGGGGCCGACGCCGTGGTGTCGGGAGCCGCTTTTCCTGCTCTGAGCGCGCTGCTGACCGGGCTGTCTCTTCCGACCACGGAAGCGGACCCCGCAGAGGAGCTCCTGCTCCTGCCGGAGGCGAATTGGGAAGCCGGGATCCTGCGTTTGAATCGAGGCTGCCCGATGGCCTGTGTATACTGCTCCTCCAGGCTTATCGAGCCGCGATTTCTGCCCGGTGATCCGCAGCTGCTGTTTCGGACCGTGCGGAAGATGCACCGCCGCTTCGGCACGCGCTGCTTCGCCTTCTACGACGACGCCCTCCTCTGCAACAAGGAGCGGGGATTCCTGCCTTTTCTCGACGAGGTCTGCAGATCGGGCATGTCCTTGAGCTTCTATCTGCCCAACGCCGTGCATCTCCGCTACCTCGATGGGGCCTGTGCGGCGCTGATGAAGCGGGCCGGTTTTGCAGAGGTGCGCGTTGGTTTCGAAAGCTCCCGCCCGGAGTTCCATGAGACCCTGGACGGCAAGCTGGAGGCCTCCATGCTGGACGGAGCGGTTCGGCATCTGCGGGAGGCGGGTTTTACCTTCCGGAGCATCACCGCCTACGTGCTTGCAGGCCTGCCCGGTCAGGAGGCCGGGGAGGTCGAGCTTTCGATCCGCCACGCGGCGAGCTTAGGCATGCGGGTCCGGATTGCCGAATATTCACCAACCCCCGGCAGCGCCCTCTGGTCCCGGGCGGTCGAGCTGTCGTCCTTCGACCTGGCCTCCGAACCCCTGACCCACAACAACAGCGTCCTGCCGATGAGGTGGCGGGGCTTCACGATCGAAGATCTGGATCGTCTCAAGGCCCTGACCCGGCGCCTAGAGGAGCCTTCCGCTCCATAGAGCCGATCCGGCGACCGGGTGCGGAATCCTCAGCCGTCCGCCTCGCTGTAGGAATCACCCTTCTTCGGCACGAGGCAGAGGAAGCGCATCTGTCCCTCTCCGGTATTGAAGAACCCATGGGTGAGGCCTGCGGGGGCGTAGACCGCGGAGCCGGGCAGGACCGGATGCTCGGCCCCGTCGATTTTGACGAAACCGCTGCCTTCCAGAATGTAGACGACGTGGTACCAATCGTGCTGATGGTACGGAGAGTTGGCTCCGGGCTGCAGTGTGAACTCCCGCAGGTAGCCTTCGAAGCCGTCCTTGGGTCCCACCAGGATCTGTTTGAATACCTGTTTGTCTGCCTCGCCGAATACGGGGTAGGCTTTCTTTTCCGATTCGTGTCGTACCATGGTTCCACTATAGGCCAATGCCCCGCATCCTGGCAAGCTCAGGCGCCGCGTTGCCCTCGCCTGCTCACGAAAAAAAGCGGCACTGTAGATTAAATTTGGAATTGAAATTAAAATTGAAATACTAATAGAAAACGGAGAAACAGATGTCCCAGTCAAAGCAGAAGCGTCTAGAACAGAAGAGGGCCACGATTTTAGCAACGGCGGAGAGCGTTCTGATCAAGTACGGCAAGGGCGCCACTATGGGCGACATCGCCAAAGCCCTGGACATGGACAAGAGCTCCCTGTACTACTACTACAAGGGCATTCCGGAGATCCTCAACGCCATCCTGGATCAGGAGTACTACGATTTCTCGGTGAACATCAACCAGATACGCAAGGAAAACAAGACTCATATCGATGTGCTCAAAGAGATGGTCCGGGTGATCCTCGAATTCTATTACGACAATCTGGAAATCCTGCTGATCATCCTGACCCGGATTTTCCCTCTATTTATCGATCCCGAGACCAGGGAAGAATCGACGGCGATCAACAACTACATGGACAGCTACAGGGAGGCCAACGCACTGATGCTGGAGGAGATCGAGCTGGCCCTGGACAAGAGGGAGTTTACCGTGCGTTTCAGCCCGCAGATGATCCTCCAGATTCTCCGCGGCGCGGTGTTCGGGGTGTGCGCGGTATGGAGGCAATCCAAGCCTTCCCGCCAGGAGATTCCCTCGATCGTGGACCTGGTGCTCTCGATGTACCTGTGAGCGCGGAGCAGGACAGGACGCCGATGACCGGAAAGAAGAAAAACAAGCCGAGCCAGCTGGCACCTCAGGAGCTTCCAACCAACGCCGAAATCAAGCGTCTGGTCGAGATGACCGTAACCCGATTGGAGAACTGGAAGGTGGAGGTGGAGAGGAATCCCAACCCCCGCCTGGTTCACGTGCTGAAAAACATCATCGCCCAAATCGAAACTCTTACCGAGCTCACCGAGACCAAGGTCAGTTATTCCTACAAGGCCCTCTCCCGGCAGATGTCGATCCTGGTGGACGAGGTGGCAAAGCTCAATATCGCCATCACCGACTCGCTCCTGGAAGACGACCTGATCGACGAGGCGGAGGAGGAGCGGATCAACGAGTCCCTCCGGCAGGTGTTTCAGTCGGCCATCCAGTTGATCCGCATCGTCCAGCAGGCGTTCATGCTGCGCCGCTCCACGGGCCGCATTCGGAAGCGGGACAGTGAAAAAGATTGACTGAAGGTTCTCCCGTTACTATCTTACTAAAAAAACTTGACCGGTCTGAAAAAAAAGAAAGGATTCGACATGATCAGTAAAAAGATGCAGGATGCTCTGATCGAGCAGATCAACGCCGAGCTGTACTCCGCCTACCTGTACCTGGCCATGGCTGCGGAGTTCGAGTCGCAGAACCTCAAAGGGATGGCCAGCTGGATGGAAGCCCAGGCCAAGGAGGAGACCGAGCACGCCAAGCGGTTTTATGATTTCGTGAATGACCGGGGCGGCCGGGTGACCCTCAAGGCGATCGATGCGCCGCCGGCGGAATGGAAGAGCCCCGCCGCCGCCTTCCGGGCCGCCTACGAGCACGAGCAGAAGGTCAGCGCCATGATTCACAACCTGGTGGACATCGCCCGCAGCGAAAAGGACAAGGCCGCCGAAGTGATGCTCGACTGGTTCGTCAATGAGCAGGTGGAGGAGGAAGCCACCGCCAGCGAGATCGCCGAAAAGCTGGAGAGGATCAAGGAATCCGCCAACGGCGTTTTCATGATGGACAACGCCCTCGGCAAACGCGAATAGTCCCGTCAATCCCGCGGAGGGAGCAGCAGCCGGCACAATCCGAGCAGAAAATCCCTGTTGTCCGCCCGGAGGCAGCGCAAACGCCCTCCCATGCGGCTGAAGGTCTTGAGGTAGCGGACGTAGTAGGCCGGATCATCCGGGGGCGGCTCCCCGTCGGTCTGCCAGTCCCAGCCGGAGGCGGCCAGGTCGACAACGAAGATCGAAAAATGCTCGATCCCCCGGCCCTCCTGCAGGGCCAGGTTGCGGGCCATGGACAGGGACTTCTCGAAGATCATCGGTGACATAACCGCCGAGCCGAGGGAGATGTACACACCTCCCTCCAGATGGGCGATCGTGTCGGCAAAGACCAGGAAGTCCCGCTCCGCCGTACGGCCCACCGCGGCGCCCCGGTTCAGGGGATGGGTGTAGATGATGTCGTGGCCGAACATCGGATGGGCGGTGAAGGGAATGCGGAGGCGAAAGGCGGCGGCCTGCAGCCCGTAGCGCTTGAACGGATGCTTCACCACCAGAAATCCCGGCGGCAGATCGAAGGCCTCCACGGCCCACAGCAGGTCCGCGGCGGCTGCGGCCCGCTCGGGATCTGCCGCGGCCCTGCCGGCGGCCTCGATGAGCTCGCTTCGAGCAGGGATATGGAGGCCGTCTTTCTCCACCAGGGAGCCTACCGCCTCCCCGTATCCCAGACCCTGGTAGGCTCCTGCCAGCAGCGCCAGATTGAGATAGCGGCCGGTCTCCTCCCAAATCCCGAAGCGCCCCAGGCGCACGTTTTCCCGCACATCCTCGGAGCTGGCCCCCTGGAAGGCGAACTCCCAGTCGTGGATAATCCCGGCCCCGTTGGTGGCCAGGTGGGTAAGCCAGCCCTCTTCGATCAGGCGGATGAAGACGGGGGCCAGGCCGTTCTTGATGGCGTGGGCGCCGAAAACCAGCACCACCGGCCGCCTGTCCGACCGGGCCTGCCTGACCGCCCGGGCCGCCTCCCCGATCCCGGCCAGGACTCCCGGCTCGAGCGGACCCGGGGGAGTATCGGGGGACAGGGCATCCTTCTCCATGAACACCCGGTTGCTGCGCTCCTTCAGGGGCAGGAAGTGAAGCCGGCTGCGGTCGAACAGGGAGAAGGGCATGGCTACCGCCCCTGCTGCGGGAACAGCAGCTCCAGCAGCCTGCCCCGCTGGGAGAAATCGGGAATGATCAGGTGGGCCCCGGCCTGGATCAGGCGGCTGCGCTTGGCGGGGTTCAATCCCCAGCGGCGCACTTCGTCGCTGGCCACCCCCACGGCGATGCCCTGCCGCTTGCGGGTTTCCTGGATCTCCACAGGGCCGTCCCCGAAGGTGGCTACCTGTTCACCTCGCTTCAGACGGATTTCCCCCAGAATGCTCTCCAGGACTTTCCGCTTGGGTTCGTGACGGATATCCCCCACGGCGCCGCAGATCCTGCCTTCGAACAGCCCGGCGTAGCCCAGGATCTCCGCCTCCCGCTCCAGGTCCTCCTGGTCCGTGCCGCTGGCCAGGTACAGGCGCACTCCCCTCTGCAGCAGGGCCCGGATGAGCTCGATGGAGCCCTTGAGAGTGAACTCCGCCACGGAGAGCTCCCCGTCGCGGATCCGCTCTATCCGCCGGTTGACACCCTCCATCAGCTCCCGGTTGTACACCGCCTTGTAGCCGTGCTCGTCGAGGATTCTCTCCGGGCTCACGCGCCCGAACTCCCGCACCATCTCCACCAGGCCCGCCATCTGCACCAGGGTCTGGATCCCCGTGGTCCGCTCGATGTAGCTTCGAACCCGTTCCCTCACCCTTCGCAGGGTCTGCTCATCCACCTCCCGCCCGCCGTCCCCCAGGATCGAGCGGATCATCACCGGCTCCATCGCCTGCTCCCAGCCCTCGCGCAGGGTGGAGACGGTGCCGTCATTGTCGAAGATCGCATGGGTGATACGGCCTGCGGGCAGCTCGCTCACGATCTCGATCCGGCTGCCCGGGACATAACGGGCCTTGTGCGGCGAAGCGGCCAGCTCCGGGTGGTAGCGGTAGCTGGCCTCGGCGGCCAGGGCCCGGATCTCCTGCGCACGGGCGGTGCCGGTGACGAACAGCTTCTGCACCGTAACCCCGGCCGCCAGGTTTCCCAGCTCCGCCGCTTCCACCGGGCCGCTTCCCGCCGCCAGGGCGGCTGCAGCCCCCGCCAGAAAGCTGTCCCCCGCTCCCACCGTGTCGATCCGGCAGATCAGCAGCAGTCCCGGAACCTCCGTGCAGCCGTCGGCATCGAAGACCAGGCAGCCCCGCTCACCCCGGGTGAGAAAGAGGGGCCTGCGCCAGCGGCTGTACAGGGTCAGGCCGTGCTCCCGTGCCTCCTCCAGTCCGACCGTCTCCTCCAGGGAAGGCGGGCTGCCGCAGAGAGCGGCGGCCTCCCGGTCGTTGATCTTGCGCAGGCAGGGTGTGAACTCATCGCTGTAGCTGCGGCTGTCCACGATCGACAGCAGCCGGGGCTGTCCGCTCAGCAGCTCGATCAGCCCCTCTCGAAAGCTACGGCGGTGGATGCCCCGGTAGACCTGCTGGTTGACGATCAGGAGGTCCAGCTCGGGGATCCGGCGGCGCAGGTCGGAGAGAAGGCGATCGGCGATCGCCGGCTGCAGGTCGTTGAAGTTGCCGAAATCCAGCCGGCTTTGCTCCTGCTCGCCGATCAGCACCTTGGTGAACACGTGGGTGTCCCAGCCACGGTCCTGGACCGCGAGCTCTCCCGCCTCGATGCCGGACTCGGCCATGATGCGGCGCATCTGCCCGCCGAACGGGTCGTCCCCGCTGACCCCGAAGCAGCGCACCGTGCCCACCCCCATCGCCTTGAGATTGGCCGCCACGTTGCCCGCCCCGCCGAGAGAGTAGCGCTGCCGGGCCACCGGGCGGGTCGGGAGGCCGGTCTCGAGTGAGGTTTCGGAGGCGGACATATCCACCTCGAGGTAGGCGTCCAGGCAGAAATCGCCAATGATGCCGACGTGCAGACCGGGAAGCGCGGCCAGCAGCCGCTCGATCGTCTCCATGGAGGCGGACATCACGGCTCCCCTAAACGGGAAACAGAGCGGCCTCGAGGGCCGCGCAGAGGGCGTGGTACACGGCCATGTGCAGCTCCTGGATGCCGGCGGTTTCTTCTCCGGGAACGCTGAGGGCGATCTCGGTGATTTCCCTCAGCCTGCCCGTCCGCCCGGTCAGGGCGATGGTCTTCATCTCCAGCGCCCGGGCCACCATGACCGCGCCGATCACATTGGCGGCGTTGCCCGAGGTGCTGATGGCGAGCAGCGCATCGCCCCTGCGGCCGTAGCCGAACACCTGCTGGGCAAAGACCATGTCCGCCGACACGTCGTTGGCCACGGCGGTGGACAGGGATACCTGGCTGACCAGGGATATGGCCGGCAGGGCGCCCTGCAGGCTGCCGGCGATCTGCTCGCCCTCCGCGCCGTAGAGCCTGCGCAGCGCGGCGGTTCTGTCCTCAGGCACGGGCCGGCGGCAACGGAATCCCTTCATCAGCTCGCCCACGATGTGCTCCGAATCGGCGGCGCTGCCCCCGTTTCCGCAGATCAACAGCTTGTTTCCGCCCCGGAAGCAGGTCAGGAGCGCCCGGAAGGCGGCCTGCAGGGAGCTGCGGCATGCGCTCAGCTCCGGCCGCCGCTCGAACAGAGCCGTGAACAATGGTTCATCGTATTCGTTCATTTCTGGTCCCATCATAGCACGAATGCCGGCGAAAGATCGACGTGCCCGGTCGATCGGATCTCCAGACGTGATCTCCCGACGGGCCTTGTAAAAATACGCAGGTATGGTATTATGAGCCGGAAGATCTCGAGGGATCGCCAATCCATACTGACTGAGAAAGAAGGCGAGAAGATGAAAAAATACGTTTGTGTAGTCTGCGGCTATGTCTACGACCCGGCCGAGGGAGATCCGGATGGCGGGATTGCCGCCGGGACGTCTTTCGAAGCTCTGCCGGACGATTGGGTCTGTCCCGTCTGCGGGGCGGGCAAGGAGGACTTCGAGCCTCAGGATTGACGGGGGATCCCGCCGCTGCTTCTGAGGGATAACCAGCCTATCGGTTTGCTCCGATAGGTTTATTTTTCACCGTCGATGCTCATCGATGAAACCAAACCTTGCCAGACTGCGCACTCTCTGTCCGGACACGGACGAGAGGATCATCCGGGAGCATCTCTCCAGACTCGAGGACCGATACTTCGAGTATTTTCCGGAGGACAGGGTCGCCGAACACCTGCGGGCGCTCGGCCGCCTGTCCGGCGAACACCCGGTCCGGATGCTGCTGCAGCCCCGCGAGCGCAACATCGTCGAGCTCACGGTGCTGGCCTTCGACTATCCCGGAGAGTTTTCGCTGATCACCGGCATCCTGGCCGCCTCGGGATTCAACATCGTCTCCGGAGAGGTATACACCTACAGCAGGTACCAGCCTGAATCCGCCGCTTCCCCCGCCGGGGCCCGCCGCGGCACCTACGGCTCCAGGCTGCGCAGGAGCAGGACGATCCGCAGCGACCCCGTGCACAGACGGAGGATCATCGACCACTTTTCCGGAACGGTGGACAGCCGCCTGTCCCCCGAGATGTGGGAAACCCGCCTGCAGGCCAGTCTGTCGGAGACGATCGGGCTGCTCGAACGGGGGGACAGCGAATCTCTGCAGCAGGCTCGGCAGCAGGTCAATGAGCAGGTGGCCCAGTATCTGTCTTCGGTCCAGCTGCCTGCCGAGGCGGTTCTGTATCCGGTGCAGATAGAGGTTTCCCGGCACCGGCGGGATTCCGCGGGAATTACCGTGGTTGCCCAGGATACCCCGTTCTTTCTCTACGCCCTGAGCACGGCACTGGCTCTGCGATCGATCTTCATCGAGTCCATCCGCATCCGCACGGTGGAAAACAGGATAGAAGACGAATTCACCTTTCTCGACGCCCAGGGCAAGAGAATCACCGATGCCGAGCGGCTCGACCAGGTCAGGTTCTCCGTGCTGCTGACCAAGCAATTCACCTATTTTCTCTCCGGCGCCCCCGATCCCTACGCGGCCCTCTGCCGCTTCGAGCAGCTGGTGGAGAAGGTCCTGGAGCTGCCGGAGCAGGGACGCTGGGCGGATCTGCTGTCCAATCCCCTGATTCTCCGCGAACTGGCCCGGCTGCTCGGGGCGAGCGACTATCTGTGGGAGGACTTCATCCGCCTGCAGTACGAAACGCTGCTGCCGATGCTCGAGCCCCATCTCGGCGGACAGAGCTTTGCAACGCCCGCCGGCGATCTTTCCGATCGTCTGGACCAGGCGCTCGGGAGCGCGAAATCCATCCAGAAGAAGCTGCGCATCCTGAACGAATTCAAGGATCGGGAGATCTTCCTGCTGGAATTGGACCATATCGTCTCCTCCGACGGGGGCTTCCGGCCTTTGAGCGAGGGGCTCACCCGGCTGGCGGAGGTCGTCGTGAACCGGGCCGCCGGTTTGATCGGCGAGCGGCTGGTCCGGCGCTACGGCCAGCCCCTGACCGTCGCCGGGCTGCCGGCGCGCTTCTGCGTGCTGGGGCTGGGCAAGCTGGGCGGAGGGGACCTGGGATACGCCTCCGATATCGAGCTGTTGTTCGTGTACAGCGACAACGGAGCCACGGCGGGCAGGCAGAGCATCCCCAACGCCGAGTTCTACGATCACCTGGTCCGGCAGATCCGCACGTCGATCCGGGCCAAGAAGCAGGGCATCTTCGAGGTGGACCTGCGGCTGCGCCCCTACGGAGCCTCGGGGCCGATGGCCTGCAGCCTGGAGAGCTTCTGTCGCTACTACGGTCCCGGCGGGGAAGCCCATCCCCTGGAGCGCCTGGCCCTGGCGCGCCTGCGGGCCATCGGCGCAGACGTCGCCCTGGGCCGGCAGGTGGAGCGGCTGCGGGACGAGATGCTGTACACGGGACGACCCCTGGACATGAAGGCCCTGATGGCGGCCCGGCAGCGACAGATCGACGACAGGACGCGAAGGGGAGAGCTGAACGCCAAGTTCAGTCCGGGCGCCCTTCTGGACCTGGAGTATGCGGTCATGCTGCTCCAGGTGGCTTCCGGGGCCGAGCGGCGGCAGCTGCGCACCCCATTTATCCGGGATGCCCTGAATCGCCTGCAGGAGACGGGATTGCTGGCCCGGGAGGAGACCGAAAGGCTCGTCGATGCCTACCAGTTCCTGCGCAGGCTCATCAACAGCCTGCGGATGCTGCGCGGCTCCGCCCTGGATCTCTTTCTCCCGGGCAGCGGATCCGACGAGTACCTTCATCTGGCCCGCCGCATGGGATACAACGCAGGCGGGGAGCTGACCCCGGCCCAGAAGCTCCACCTGGATTTCGAAACCCACACCGCTTTCGTGAGGGCCTTCGTGGAGGAGCACTTCGGGCGGGAGATCCTGCCGGTCCCGGCGGTAGGCAACATCGCCGACCTGGTCCTTTCCGACGCCCTGTCGCTCGAGGAGCGAACGGCGATCCTGCGCCGCTCGGGATTCCGCAATCCGGAGAGGGCCCTGGTCAATATCGGCAGCCTGGCGGCGGCCGGAAGCTCTCCGATCTCCTTCGCCCGGCTCGCCGTCCTGGCAACGGATTTCCTGCGCAGTCAGCCGGACCCCGACATGGCGCTGAACAACTGGGAGCGATTCCTGGCGGTGATGGAGGATCCGGAGGAGCATTTCCGTCTGCTCCTCAGTCAGCCGAAGCGTCTCGACATTCTGCTGCGGATTTTCGCCGGCAGCCAGTACCTCTCCGACGCCCTGATCAGAGATCCCGACTTTTTCGAGTGGGCGACGCTGCCCGAGCGGCTGCACAACACGCGGGGCCGGGAGCAGGTGGAAGAGCTGCTGCGGGAGCTCTCGCTGTCCTGCGCGTCCGGCGATCAGTGGGCAAACGAGCTGCGCCGGCACAAGAGACGGGAGATCCTGCGCATCGGCATCCGGGACATCTGTCTGGACGTACCGATCGAGGAGATCATGGAGGAGCTGTCCATGCTGGCGGAGGCGGCTCTGCAGGTGGAGCTGGAACGACTCTTGCGGAAATTCGAGGCCGGGCGGATCGGTGACGGATTCTGCCTGCTCGCCTTCGGCAAATTGGGGGGCAGGGAGCTGAACTACAGCTCGGACATCGATCTGCTCGGGGTCAGCGCAAAGCCCCTGGATCCGGAAAGCGAGCTGCTGTTCAAACGCGTCATGGACGACCTGCGCAGCGATCTGTCCGCTCATACCGAGGAGGGAGCCGCCTACAGGGTCGACCTGCGACTGCGGCCCTTCGGCCGATCCGGAGAGCTGGTGGGATCAGTGGAACGGCTGGTGCGCTACTACCGCGAACAGGCGGCTATCTGGGAGCTGCAGGCATTGCTCAAGGCCCGGCCGGTGGCGGGAAACATCCGCCTGGGGGAAACCTTCCTGGGCCGGGTAGAAGCTCTCCTTTGTGAGAGCCGCTGTCCGAAGCAGGTCGCCGCCTCCCTGGAGAGGATGCGGATGAGGAGCCAGGGAAAGCTGCACCAGGGCATCAAGACGGGGCGGAACATCAAGCTCGGAAGCGGCGGAATCCGGGATGTGGAGTTCCTGGTCCAGGGGCTGCAGCTCGTGCATGCGGGCAGGGTCGGGTCGGCGCAGGCTCGCAGCAAGCTGCTCAGCGGCAACACCCTGGCCGCCCTCGCGGCGCTGAGAGAGCTGGCCGTTCTGTCGCCGGTGGCTAGCGAGCAGCTGCGGCGGGACTACCTGTTTCTGCGCAGGATCGAGCATTACCTGCAGATTTTCGAGGACCGGCAGACCCACACCCTGCCGCGGGACAGCGCCCAGCTTCAGGCCCTGTCCCGAAGGATGCTCGGCCCCGAGGCCGATGCCGCACTGTTCGGCCAGCGGGTGGATGCCTGTATGGATCGGGTGCATGCCGTGTACCGGAGATTTTTCGAGGCATTGACAGAGACGGCCGGGGATTCGTACGATTCGCACCATGAATGAACTTGCCAGACAACTGAACGACGCTCTGGAAGGTACCAGCGCCGCGGCGCTGCTTTCTGCGCGGGGAAGGCGGATGTATTTCCCCCGAGGCATCGTCGCCCAGTCGGCGGAGGCCGGGGAGCATGCCCACAGGCTCAATGCCACGGCCGGGATAGCGGCCGGGGGCGGGCAGCCGCTGTTTCTCCCGTCGATCCGCACCCATATCCCGCAACTCGATCCGGAGCAGATCTTCTCCTACGCACCCACGGCCGGTCATCCGCAGCTGAGGCAGACGTGGCTCGCCGAAATGGTGGAGAAGAATCCCGCTCTGAAGGGCAGGCAGACCACGCTCCCCGTCGTGGTCAGCGGCCTGACCCACGGGTTGAGCGTTCTTGCCGACCTGTTCGTAGAACCCGGGGATGCGGTGATCATTCCCGATCTTTTCTGGGGCAACTACCGCCTGATTTTCCAGGACAAGATGGACGCCCGGATT